>NZ_VIDT01001079.1 GCF_006519715.1 Ideonella azotifigens | reverse complement strand
CAGCGCATCGACCGCCTGGCCGCGCAGCGCCAGCACCCTGCAGTAGCCATCGCCCCAGCCCAGCCAGAAGCTCTGGCCATGGCCCAGGGCGCTGTCGATCAGTCGATCCAGGAAGCTCGCCGCCTGCACGTCGTCACCGCGCCAGAGCAGGATGGGGATGACCGCCAGCGCCAGCGTCTGGCTGACTGCGAAATGGTGCCCGCCTCCGACAAAGGCCAGCACCTCCAGCGCCCGCTGCAGCGCGCGGTCCGCCCAGCCCTCCAGCCACAGGATGCGCGCCTGCTGGATGCCCATGGTCACTTGCAAGGGCAGATGCGGATAACGGTTGCTGCGCAGCTGGGTGTCGGCATATGCCAGCACGACGGCACAGTCCGCCCAAGCGGCGCGGTGATCGCCCAGGTAGTGACTGGCCAGCGCGCCGAAGCGGCGCCCGACCACGATGGCGCCTGCGTCGATCGGATCGTCCGGGTCCGGCGGCAGCTCGCCGAAGCGCCCGGCGCACGCGGCCAGACGCGGGTAGTCGCCACGGGCGAAGGCATTGGCGCAAAGGCACATCAGGTCCGTGCGCTGCTGCCGCGGTGAGCCGATGCGCGGCGAGAGCGCTTCCAACTGGGCCGCGATGTCAGACTGAAAGCCACGCGCCATGCGGCACTGAGCCTCCAGCATGCACGCGAGTGCCAGCAGCGCCAGTTCGAGCTGCGATGGCGTGCCGCCCTCCGCCCGCACGATGGCAAGGGCGCGCAAGGCCCGGGGCAGGAACTCGTCGTTCAAACCGAGTTCCAGCACCAGGCGACCCGAGTCGACGAGCAAGGCGGCACAGAGTGCCTCGTCACCGCCAGCGTGAGCGCCCCAGTCCAGCGCGGCGCGAATGTCCGGCAGCAGCGGCGCGTGGGCGGCCCGCCACGCAGGCAGCGGCACGCAATAGTTTTCCAGCTCTGCATTCGCGCCTACCAGCAGGCGGCGGCAGCAGATTGCGTGGCGCCTGCGGACCTCGTGCCCATCACCGTCGGCCAACAGTCTCTCCGAGGCGTACAGCCGGGCGACGAACAGCAGGCGGTAGCGCGGCACCTCGTCCGCCACGCGTTCCACCAGCGACTTGGCGACCAGATTGAGCAGGCTGGCCGTGACCCGTTCATGCGCGATGCGTTCGCAGCTCGCCAGCTCGGCTGCAGCCTCCAGCGTGAACGACGCGCGGAAGACCGACAGCCGGTGCAGCACGCGCTGCTCTTCCGGTGCCAGCAGGCCGTGGCTCCAGTCCAGCAAGGCCTGCAAGGTCTGGTGGCGCGGCAGCACGGTGCG
>NZ_VIDT01001078.1 GCF_006519715.1 Ideonella azotifigens | reverse complement strand
CTGCGTGAAGAGTGCGCTGCCGCTGGCGATCTGATTGCCGCCGACGAAGACGATGCGGCTCCACGGCACACTGATGCCGTTGATGGTCGAGACCGGCGCCGGCAGGCTCTTGCCGGCGGCCAGCAGCGGAGACCCGGCGGACAGCGTGCCGGCGTCGATGGCTGTGGCGATGTCGGTGCGCAGGGCACCCGCCAAGGCCACCGCACCGGCCACGTTCAGCAGGCCGGCACCCTGCTGCAGCAGGTTGGCGCCGGCCATCGGCTGTGCCGCGTATTGCAGCATCGCCTTGATCAGCGGCGGCGTCAGGCCCGGGTTGGCCTGCAGCATCAGTGCCACGGTGCCGGCGACGACCGGAGCGGCCACCGAGGTGCCGCTCAGTTGCATCAATTGCTTCAGCTTGGGCTGGCCGCTGCCGCCGTAGGGTGCCGAAATGTCGGGATAAGTGCGCGGCAGGTAGGCGAAGGCACTGGCCGAGCCCTGCTTGTCCGAGGCCAGCACGCCGACGATGCGGTTGCCGGGTGCGACGAGGTCGGGCTTGAGCAGGTTGTCGGCCTGGCGCACGCCGTTGGCGTCGATCCGGCCGCCGCGCGTCGGCCCGCGCGAGCTGAAGAAGTTGACGCTGTCGTCGCTGCGTGCGGCGCTGTCCTTGAGGTTCGCCGATCCGACGGTGATCACCGAAGGGTCGTTGCCTGGTGCGCTGATCGTGCCGTAGGCCTCGGCGCCGTTGGCATCCTTGCCGAAGTTGCCGGCAGCGACGACCACCGTGATGCCGGCAGCCGTTACGCTGCGCACGGCGCGGCACAGCGGGTCGGTCAGGTAGGACTCGGTCGAGTCGGCGGCCATGCTGACATTGAGCACGCGGATGTTGTATTCGCGGGCGTGGTAGATCACCCAGTCGATGCCGGCGAGCACGTCGCTCAGCTCGCCGTTGCCGGCGTCGTCCAGCACCTTGACGTCGTAGAGCTTGGCGCCGGGGGCGATGCCGGTCGAATCGACGGGCTGGTAATTGCCGCGGCCGGCAGCGATCGCCGCGACATGGCTGCCATGGCCGTAGGGATCGGCACGGTCGGTGCGATCGGCAGCGATCAGCTTCTCGAAGGCCGATGCGGCCCGGCCGCTGCTGCTGCCGCTGTTGAGCGAGGCCGAGACGTCGACGCCGGGCTGCCACAGCTTGCCGGTCATGTCGCCGGCCTTCTGGAAGTCGACCGCGCGGGCGATGCGGCTGGACTTGCCCGCCGCGTCGAGGAAGTTGCTGTGGTGCCAGGCGATGCCCGAATCGAGCACTGCAATGCCGATGCCGCT
>NZ_VIDT01001077.1 GCF_006519715.1 Ideonella azotifigens | reverse complement strand
AGCGCGGTGCGCTGCAAGCTGCACACCGGCCGCACGCATCAGATCCGGGTGCACCTGAGCCAGCGCGGGCACCCGCTGCTGGCCGACGCGGTGTATGGCGGCGTGCCAGGGCTCGGCCTGCTGCGGCAGGCCTTGCACGCGGTGGAACTGGGGTTCGAGCATCCGGTCACCCGCGAGCCGCTGCTGTTTCGCGTGCCACCGCCGGCTGATCTGGCCCAGGCCTGGGCGCAGATTGCGCCTGACCATGCGCCGGAGCAGACTTCAGTTTCGGGCTGAAGCTCTTTTATTGCCGCCGGCCAGCGGGCAGGCTGTACAATTCGCAACTGAACCGAGTTGGTGAACCGAGTTTGTACTGCGCGCCTTGGGTGGGCAGATGCATCCAGCAGCCCTCGGTGTATGGTGCGAAGCGCTCTGAGAAGCTTTGCGAACGTGGCAGGCATTGGGCCCTTGATTGTTCACAATCCGGTCCGCGGCGCCCTGAAGATCAGGGCCCAAGACGTTGCCTCGTTGCCACCGCCTGTGTGCAGAAAAGCCGCAACACAGCCCGTCGCACCACTCGCCCGAATTCGGCAACCCTGAAAAATGCCCGCCGCAGGTTTTTGCTGTGCCGGTGATTGAGTCGGCATGCCAGCCGCTGTTGTTCGCTTCATCCGTTTGCCAGGATGGGGCTGGCCGCTGGTATTTGCCTGTCTGCCCATGCAGCCTTTGATGCCGAAACAGTCCGCCCACTGCGGCGACAAAACCGCCTGTCCCAAGGCCTGGTCCATCGACGTGTGTCCATGAATACAGAGAACGCCAAGCGCGTTTTGGAAACAGCACTGGTGTGCGCGGCGCAGCCTTTGCCGCTGCGCGAACTGCGGGTGTTGTTCGATGACCAGGTCGGTGCTGACACGCTGCGCTACCTGCTCGACGAACTGGGGCGGGACTGGCAGGGGCGGGGCGTGGAATTGGTCTGCCTGGCCTCAGGCTGGCGTTTCCAGAGCCGGCCGGAAATGCGCGAATACCTGGACCGGCTGAATCCGGAAAAGCCGCCGCGCTACTCGCGCGCTGTGCTCGAAACCCTGGCCATCATTGCCTACCGGCAGCCGGTCACACGCGGCGACATCGAGGACATTCGCGGCGTCGTGGTGTCCAGCCAGATCATGAAGCAGCTGGAAGACCGCAACTGGATCGAAGCCATCGGCCACCGGGACGCCCCGGGCCGGCCGGCGCTGTATGCCACCACGCGGCAGTTCCTGGACGACCTCGGGCTGGAAAGCCTGGATCGTTTGCCCTTGCTGGAATCGGCTGGCGGTGGCCACGCCG
>NZ_VIDT01001076.1 GCF_006519715.1 Ideonella azotifigens | reverse complement strand
CGGCGACCTGCCCAACCCGAGCGCTCCATGAATCCTGGTGTCTACGCCGCCGGCCGAGACACCTTGCCGCTGGTGGCCGCCACCATCGTGCTGCTGCTGCTGGCCGCAGCCACCGAGGCCTTCTGGTCCAGCGCGGCCTGGGTGCAGCCGGGCGTGAAGTACACCGCAGCGGCACTGTGCTGGCCGCTGGTGATGGCCTACCTCGCCGGCCGCTTCGGTGCCCGCCCGATGCAGGACCCGCATGCAGACTGAGCAACTGCAACTGGCGCTGCGTCCGCGGCCGGCCATGGAGGCGCTGGACCTGGGCCTGCGCCTGACGCAGCAGCACATGCGCCTGCTGTTGCGGTTGTATGCACCCATCGCCGCGGTGGTCGGCGGGCTGTGCCTGCTGGGCCTCCTGGTCTCGCCGTGGCTGCCCGGCCTGTTGCTGGTGCTGCTGCAACCCTGGCTGGACCGGGTGCTGCTGCAGGTCTTCTCGCGCGCCGTCTTCGGCCTGCCCAGCCGGCTGGCCGACGTGTTGAACGGCCCGCTGCTGTTTCGCCCTTCGCTGCTGCCGGGCCTGCTGGTGGCGGCCTTCTCGCCCTGGCGCGCTTTCACGCAGCCGGTCGCGCAGCTCGAAGGCCTGAAGGGCGACGCCGCGCGCCAGCGCCGCAAGCGCCTGCTGAACGGCCAGCACGGTCGGGCGATCACGGCGCAGCTGAGCTGGGGCGTGCTGACCTACTGGCTGCTGCTGGGCCTGCTGTGGCTGCTGTTCTCGCTGAACCCGTTCAGCGGCAGCGACAACCCGATGCTGCGGATGGGCCGGGACAGCGCCGAGCCGGTCATCGCGGTGCTGCAGGTGCTGGTCTCGCTGCTGCTGGAGGCGCCGTTTGTCGCCGGCGGCTTCATGATGTACCTCAATCGCCGGGTCGAGCTGGAGTCCTGGGACGTGGAACAGGAGCTGCGCCATGCGTTTGCGCATTGAGGCCGTGGGCCTCGCTGGCCTGCTGGCCTGCGGAGGCGTTCAGGCGCAGCCGGCACCACCCTCTCCTGCGGCCTCCGCACCCACCGTCACGCTGGCCACGGTGCGCGCTGCCACCGAGGCGATGAACCGCGATCCGCTGCTGCATGCCGAGGAAACCCGGCGCACGCTGAAGTTCGACTGGGAATCGAAACCCAAGAAGCAGGACAAGCCATCGCCTGCACCGGACTGGTTGATCACCCTGGCCGAATGGCTGGCCGGCGCCGGCCGCCTGCTGGCCTGGGCGGGCGGGCTGCTGTTGGTGGCGCTGGCCTGCGTGCTCGGCTGGCGGCTGTGGCAACGCAGCATG
>NZ_VIDT01001075.1 GCF_006519715.1 Ideonella azotifigens | reverse complement strand
CTCGCTGCGCACGCCCAGCGTGACCTTGGCGCCCAGCGCCAGGCCATCGGGCGAGACACCGGCCGTCACCTGCGTGCCGTCGCGCAGCGCGACCGTGACGCCGCCCGGCGCCAGCGATACGACCTGCGCGCTCAGCAGGTTCATCTGCGGCGAGCCGATGAAGCGAGCCACGAACAGGTTGCGCGGGTGCTGGTACAGGTCCATCGGCGTGCCGACCTGGGCGACGCTGCCGTGGCGCGTCATGTCCTCACCGGTGTGCAGCAGCACGATCTTGTCGCCCAGCGTCATGGCCTCGACCTGGTCGTGCGTGACGTAGACGGTGCTGGCGCGGCCGTACTCACGGTGCATGCGCGCAATCTCCAGCCGGGTCTGGGTGCGCAGCGCGGCGTCCAGGTTGGACAGCGGCTCGTCGAACAGGAACACGCCCGGATTGCGCACCAAGGCGCGCCCGATGGCCACCCGCTGCCGCTGCCCGCCGGACAGCGCGCGCGGCTTGCGCTCCAGGAGGTGCTCGATCTCCAGCACCTTCGCGATCTGCCCGACGCGGGTGCGGATTTCCGGGCTTTTCATGCCGGAGAGCTTGAGCCCAAACGAGATGTTCTGCGACACGCTGAGGTGGGGGTACAGCGCGTAGTTCTGGAACACCATCGCCACGTCGCGCTCCGAGGGCGCCAGGTCGTTGACAGGCTTGCCGCCGATGCGAAGCGTGCCGCCGGTGATGTCTTCCAGCCCGGCAATCATGCGCAGCAGCGTGGACTTGCCGCAGCCGCTGGGGCCGACGAAGACGCAGAACTCGCCGTCGGCAATGTCGAGCGAAACGTCGCGCACGATGTCGGCGCCGCCGTCGTAGCGCTTGAACAAATGTTCCAGGGTCACACTGGCCATGGGCTTTCCGATCCGGTCGTCAGAGGGACAGGCGCAGCTCGCGCCGTGTGTGCAGCGCCACGCTGGCCAGCGTGGGCCGCCCACCCACCTCGCGCAAGCGCTCGCGCGCGAAGGCTTCGAGGAAGATGGGCGCTTCGGGGTCGGCCGCCAGCACCGCCAGTTCCAGCACCGGCCAGCGGCCATCTGAGTGCCCCCAGGGCTGGGCGATACCCAGCCCGCCCCCCGTGGGGGACAAGGCAACTTGGGACGGCCCGGCGTTCCCTTGCACGACAAAACGGTCCACGCCAATCTGCCACGGCTCACCGTCGTAGAAATGGTCGTCCACCAGCTCACCGTCGGCATACAGCCTCGCCGCGTCGCCCAGGTAGTCCAGCACCAGCATCACGCGGCCAGGGCCTTGCGCCAGCTCGGCCGGCAGGTCCAGGC
>NZ_VIDT01001074.1 GCF_006519715.1 Ideonella azotifigens | reverse complement strand
CGCGCTGGATGCGCTGACGCGCATCGACATGCAGCAGCTGATCGAGCGGCTGTGGAAGGAGCAGGGCTTCACCGCGCTGCTGGTCACCCACGACGTGAGCGAAGCCGTGGCGCTGGCCGACCGCGTGGTGCTGATCGAGCAGCAGCACATCGCGCTGGACCAATCGGTGCTGCTGGCCCGCCCGCGCTCGCGCGGCGCGGCAGGCTTTGCTGCACTGGAGGACAGGGTGCTGCGCCGCGTGCTGCAGCAGCCCGAGCTGCCGAAGATCGAGCCGGTGCCGGTGTCGTCCTGGTCCAGCGGCCCGCGCTTCGCGATCTGACAGCGAAGCGACAGCGCGCTTGCGCCGCGTGCGGTCGACCTGGGTGCATGATGCCGGCCGGCGGCCGCTTTCGCAGGCCGCAAAGCCGCGCCCATGCCCATCACGCTGAACACCCGCAAACCGGCTGACGACCTGTCGGCTGAAGACCTGGCCGCGTTCCCGATCTGGGAATACGCCTACGACGAAGAAGGCGACCCCGGTCGCGAGGACCAGGACGACACCTGGGTCCGCCCGGTGGACGGCAGCGAGCTTGGCGAGCTGCTGGATGGCACCTCGGCCGCCGCCCGCTTCGAGACCGCCTCCGGCCAGCCGCTGGATGGCCTGGTGGAAGTCAGCAGCACCATCGAGCTGGAATTTGGCCCCGGCGCAGTGTTCCTGAACGGCCAGCACCTGTTCCTGCCGGGCCCGGAGCACCTGCGCCCCATCAAGCCGCGCCGCGAGCTGGCCGCGGCGCTGGGCCAGTCGCTCGAACAGGTGTTCCCGCTGAAGTTCACGCTGAAGGTGCGGGTGGCCGGCGAGGCCGGTTTCCGCAGCGGCGTCTTCGAATAGCCTGCCTGCATCCACCTCGCGAGGGGCTGCGTATCACTGTCGTCACCGTTTCACGAAACGACGGCAGCATCGCCCCATGCGCTCGGTCTTCCCCCCGCTTTTGCAATCCTTGCGCCGGTGCCTGCACCGGTGGCTGGTGTTGCTGCTGCTCGCCGCGGTGCCGCTGTACGGCACTTCGGGCGTGCTGCTGAGCGTGGTCGGCCCTGCGCACCGCCACGTGCAGGTCCAGTCTCCGGTGCCCCCTTCGCATGAAGACCGGGGCGACTGGCTGCAGCAAGGCCTTCGCAGCCTGATCGGCGACAAGGCTGCCGCGTTGCTGGCCACCGCGCAGCTGCAGGCCAGCCTGCACGACGAGTCGGTGCCGCATCACCACGGCCTGTTCGAGCACCACCACCACGCGGCCGGCGACGCCAGCGTGGAGCTGCTGGGCGCCAGCGATGCCTCG
>NZ_VIDT01001073.1 GCF_006519715.1 Ideonella azotifigens | reverse complement strand
GACCTTCCGCACGCCGCCATCGTCGCCAGGCTGCGCTCGCTGAAGGCCGCCAAGCTGCTGCAGGGCTTCCGCGGTGCGCCGCCGGTGGACCTGGACGCGGTGGCACGCGCCGTGGCCACGATAGGCGCACTGATGCTGCAGCGGCCCGAGATCGCGGAGATCGACGTCAACCCGCTGTTGGCCTACGGACCGGAACGTGGCGTGCTGGCGCTCGACGCGCTGGTGGTGGTGCGATGAGCGAGGCACCGCTGCCGGGGCAGGGCTTCCTCGACGCGATCGTCGCCATCGACATCCACACGCACGCCACCGTCTCGACGCGCAACCCGCCCGACGAGGTGGCGATCGCGATGGATGCGGCAATGGACGCCTACTTCAAGCAGCCGATGGCGCGGCCGACGATCAGCGAGACGGCCGAGTACTACCGGCAACGACGCATGCTGGCGGTGATCTTCACCGTCGACACCGAACGCGAGACCGGCCAGGCCCGCATCACCAATGAGGAGGTCGCCGAAGAGGCGGCTCGCCACCCCGACGCGCTGATCCCCTTCGCCAGCATCGACCCGATGCGCGGCAAGATGGGTGCGCGCGAAGTGCGCCGCCTCGTCAAGGACTGGGGTGTGCAGGGCTTCAAGTTTCATCCCTCGGCCCAGGGCTTCTACCCGAACGACCGCGCCGCCTACGCGGTGTACGAAGCCATCGCCGAGGTCGGCCTGCCGGCGATCTTCCACAGCGGGCAGACCGGTCTGGGCGCCGGCCTGCCTGGCGGCGGCGGCATCCGGCTGAAGTACTCCGACCCCATGTTCCTCGACGACGTGGCGGTGGACTTCCCGCAGATGCCCATCGTCATCGCCCACCCCTCGTTCCCGTGGCAGGACAACGCGCTGGCGGTGGCCACCCACAAGCCCAACGTCTACATCGACCTCTCGGGCTGGTCGCCACGCTACTTTCCGCCCCAGCTGGTGAAATACGCGAACTCGCTGCTCAAGCACAAGATGCTGTTCGGCTCGGACTACCCGGTGATCACGCCTGATCGCTGGCTGAAGGACTTCGAGACGCTGGACATCCGTCCCGAGGTGCGGCCGCTGCTGCTCAAGCAGAACGCCATCCGCTTGCTGGGCCTGGACCGCGATCCCGTGAATGGCCGCTACTCGCGGCTCAAGCCGCCCTCGGGCGAGTGCTGCTGAGGGGCCGGCATGCCATCCCGCAACCCCGCCATGCCGCTGCTGCTGCTTCCCGGCCTGCTGTGCGACGAAGACGTCTGGGCGGCCCAGGCCGAGGCCCTGGGCAGCACGCGCGAGGTGATGGTCGGCCCGC
>NZ_VIDT01001072.1 GCF_006519715.1 Ideonella azotifigens | reverse complement strand
CGGCGGTGCTGCGCGCGGTGGCGCCAGATGAACGCCGGGCCGCGGCAATCACCGGCTCGGCTTCCGAGCGCTCGACGACGAGCACCTGCTCCATCAGTTCGCCCCAGCTGGCTTGCGCTTCGCCACGCATCTGCATTTCGCGTTCGCGCATCAGTTCGGCAAAAGCTTCGGACTGCCGGTCGACCTGCACCGGGCGCGCCAGCTGGCGATCGATCGCGCGCTGGCGCGTGGGCACGGCATGGCCAAAATGCTGGGCCACGCGCTTGACGACCGACTGGTACATCTGCGAAACCCGCGAGGGCGTGACCTGCAAGGACTTGGCAACCTCCACCGGCGTCAGGCCGACACCGAGGTAGGCGTCGATGACCATGCGCTCGCGCTCGGGCAGGTCGGCAAAAAACCGCTCCAGCCGGCGCAGCACGATGCCGGTGTCCACCCGCGCCTCGACTTCCTCCTGCGCGGTGGCCGGATGGAAGCGCTGCCCGCCGCCGCCGTGTTCATCGTCATCGGATTCGGCCAGGGACTGGTGGCGGCCGAACTGGTCGGCCTGCATCAGCGAGGAGATTTCCTGCGCGCTCATGCCGGTGGCCTCGGCCAGCAGGCCCAGGCCGGGTTCTTTTCCGTCACGGTTGCGCAGGCGCTCGCGGGCGATCTGCACGACCTTGATCTTGCGGCGCTCGCCGCGGGTCAGGAAGTCCATCTGGCGCAACTCGTCCAGCATGGCGCCCTTGACGCGCATGCGGGCGTAGCGCACGAACGCTTCCTGGGCGTCCGCGCTGTCGCGGTCGCCTTCCCATTCAAAGCTCACCGCCGCCTGCGCCACCGCGATCAGTCCGACCTGGATCAGGTCGGCCCGCTCCACGTTGGCTGGCAGATGGCGCACCAGTGCCTGGGCCTGTTTGCGGACCCAGGACTGGTTCTTGGCGATGAGAACCGACGGCACACCTTGCAGCGAGATCATGGAACAGAATCTTAGGCCGCCACCTGCTGCCAGGTCTGCCGAGGAGCCGGGTCTTCGGCGCCGATATCGGCAGTTTGCCGCAGCCTCGCGGACCGCTCGCTGTCCGGCTGGCAACCGATCATCGGCCGCCGCGCCAGACTGTTTAGCGCCCGGCGCCTTTTAACGGTTTCAAATCAATTCAAGGGCAACCGCGTCCGCGCCCGCGGCCTGGACCTCGCCGATCTCGGCGGCTTCGGCAAAGCCCTGCGCGCGGAAGATGGCCAGCACTTGGTCGACCGCTTCCGGTGCGCACGAGACCAGCAGGCCGCCGCTGGTCTGCGGGTCGCTGAGCAGTGCTTGGTCCACCGCGCCAAA
>NZ_VIDT01001071.1 GCF_006519715.1 Ideonella azotifigens | reverse complement strand
TGTTGAGGCTGGACGCCATGCTCTGCCCGGCCCCCTCGGCCTTGCTGAGCACGCGCAGCTGAAGCGGTGCCACGGTGGCGAACGCGCCGGTGCCCAGCAGCCCGACGAACAGCACCGCGGTGAGGTGGTGGCCCATCGCGAACCCCATCAGCACCAGCACGGTGGCGAGTGCGGCCAGCGAGCCGAGCAGCATGCGCACCGGCGCGCGGTCGGTCAGCCGGCCGCCGATGACGTTGCCGAGGATCATGCCGACGCCGAACATCAGCAGGATCACCGACACCGTGGCCTCGACAAAGCCGGTGACCTGGGTCAACAGCGGCTGGATGTAGGTGAACACGGCGAACACGCCGGCGAAGCCGAACACGGTGGCCGCGAGCCCGAGCACGACGTGCAGCCGTCCCAGCACCTTCAGTTCCTCCTTCAGCGACACGCCGCTGCCGCAGCCCGCCTCCCTCGCCGAGACGAACAGCGCGATGACCGCCATCGCGACGAGGCCGATGGCGCACACGGCCCAGAACGTAGCCCGCCAGCCGAAGTTCAGCCCGAGCCAGGAACCCACCGGCACGCCCAGCAGCGTCGCGACCGTCAGGCCGGTGAACATCGTCGACAGCGCAGCGGCCTTTCGGTCCGGCGGCACCACGCTGGTGGCGACGACTGCGCCCACGCCGAAGAAGGTGCCGTGCGCCAGCGAGGTGATGACCCGCGCCACCATCAGCACCGCGTAGCTGGGCGCCAGCGCACAGGCCAGGTTGCCGAGCGTGAAGATGACCATCAGCGCGAGCAGCGCCGTCTTGCGCGGCACCTTGCTCAGCGCTGCCGTGAGCAGCGGCGCTCCCACGAACACGCCGAGCGCGTAACCGGAAATGAGCAGGCCTGCGGTGGCCACGGTGACCTTCAGGTCCGCCGCCAGCTGCAGCAGCAGGCCCATGATGACGAACTCGGTCGTGCCGATGCCGAAGGCGCCGATGGTCAGCGCATAGAGGGCCATCGAAGGGCGCTTGCCGGCGTTTGCGGAGGCGCCCTGGCTGGATTGCGGTGGGTTGGTCATGCCGGCGTGGTCTCCATGGTCGATGCCTGGAAGACTAGCGACGGCTTGTGTTCCCCACCTCTCCCGAAAACGCCCTCCTGGTGCCGGCTGATGGGGGGAGGCCTGACTCTCCCCGGCCCCTGGCCGCGGGGCACCTTCTCAGGCTCTCAGGCCACGCACCAGGCAGCGAACTGCGCCAGCAAGCCATGGCTCAGCGCCCAGCCCGAGCCCAGCACCAGGCCGGCGCCGGCCATGCGGTAGCCCCAGGCCTGCGCCAGCACGGGCGAGACGCGC
>NZ_VIDT01001070.1 GCF_006519715.1 Ideonella azotifigens | reverse complement strand
GCCTACTTCCGCTACCGCGCGGCCGAGCTGGCCCGCGAGCCGGCCGATGACCCCGCCCTGCGACAAAGCCTGCCCTCCCCGCATCCCTGATCTCCAACCACTTGAGCGCCTCGACATGAACTCTTCCGCATTGCTGCCCTCGTCCATTGCCCGCCGCGCCCTGCTGGCTGGCCTTGCCCTTGCCGGCCTGACCCTGCCCGTGATTTCTGCGCTGGCCGCCGACGCCTATCCGAACAAGCCCATCCAATTGGTCGTGCCCTTCCCGCCGGGTGGCGCCACCGACGTGCTGGCCCGCCTGGTGGCCAAGGGCCTGGGGGACAAGCTGGGGCAGAGCATCGTGGTCGAAAACCGCGCCGGTGCCGGCACCGCCATTGGCGCCAGCTACGTCGCCAAGTCCCCGGCGGATGGCTACACCTTGCTGATCAGCTCCGGCACCACCTACATCGCCAACCCGGCCATCAACCCCAAGCTGGGCTATGACCCGCTCAAGAGCTTCGAGCAACTGGGCATCGTCGGCCGCACCGGGCTGATCCTGCTGGCCAACCCGCAGGTCAAGGCCGACTCTCCCAAGAGCTTTGTCGCCCTGGTGCACCCGGCGCCCGGCAAGTTCGCCTGGGCCTCGTTCGGCAACGGCACCACCTCGCACTTCACCGGCGAACTGCTGCAGCGCGCCACCGACACCCAGATGCTGCATGTGCCCTACAAGGGCAGCTCGCCAGCCATGATCGACCTGATCGCCGGCCAGGTGCAGTTCTCGGTGGACACGGTTTCGGCGGCGCTGCCGCAGCTCAAGGCCGGCAAGGTCAAGGCCATTGGCGTGACCATGGCCAAGCGCTCGGCCCTGCTGCCCAATGTGCCCAGCTTCCAGGAGCAGGGCTATGCCATTGATGCCGACACCTGGCTGTCGGTCGCAGCGCCGCGCGGCCTGCCGGCTGCCGTGCGGGCCAAGCTGGAAAAGGCGCTGGCCGAACTGGCCGGGCTGCCCGAAGTGAAGGCGCAAATGGCGAGCGTGGGCTTCGAGGCTGGCTTCGTGCCGGGCGCCAAGGTCGAGCGCATCATCGAGGCGGACCTGCCGGTGATGCGGGCCACCGCCACTCGCGCGAACATCAGGATCGAATGAAGAAAGACGACAAAGCCCATGTCCTCCTCCTCCTCCCCGTCCTCGCCGCAGGCCGAGTTGCTGGCGCTGTCTGCCGTGGAAATGCGCCGCCGCATCGGCGCCAGGCAGCTTTCTCCGGTTGAACTGCTGGATGCCTGCATTGCCCGCATCGAAGCGCTCAATCCTTTTGTCAACGCTGTCACGGCCACCTGCTTCGACCGC
>NZ_VIDT01000107.1 GCF_006519715.1 Ideonella azotifigens | reverse complement strand
CCCATTAAGCGGCCGGCGCCGAGCCGCCTCAAGGCGGCCGCGCAACCCGCTCGGCGGGTGGTCTCAGGTATCACCTGGGACCGGGTGCCCCATCATTGATCATCCTCGCGGATCCAGGAGAAGCCGGAGGACTTCTTTTCCCCGGTCTTGCGGGTGCGCAGGATGACGTCAAAGCCCTGGAAGCCGCCGTTGGCGATGCCGTTGAGCAGGCCGCAGACGTCTTCGCGGCTGAAGGCGTCGCAGTCGCGGCGGAACTGCTTGATGGCAGCGGCCAGGATCTCGCGCGGCACCGACTGATGCGTGGCCAGCACCAGCAGCAGCGCGGGGTAGAGCTCGCTGCCGGCCCGTTGGCAGATCACGCGGATGCGTTGCAGCGCGTCGGCTGGCGTGGCCCGGTGCTGCGGCAGCAGCCAGGCCAGGGCCTGCGCCACGGGTGCGTCAAGGTCTTCTGCTTCGGCGGTTGCTGCGGCGGCAGCGGGGTCTGCTGTGTCGCTCATGGGCGTGGCGGGAAGGAGGGCGGCGGATGGCAAAACGCGCCCGGGCTGGGGCGCGTTTGTCAGGTGGATGCAGGCGGGGCTCAGAAGCCCAGGCTGGCCAGCAAATCGTCGACTTCACCCTGGTTGGTGACGACGTCGGTGCGACCTTCGGCGTTCACCACCGGGCCTTGCAGCATCTGCGGCTCGATCTTCTCGCGCTGTTCCGGCGGAATGACTTGCACCAGCAGCTTGACCAAGCTGTCTTCCAGGTCGTTGGCCAGCGTCACCACCTTGGCCACCACCTGGCCGGTCAGGTCATGGAAGTCCTGCGCCATCATGATGTCGGTCAGGTGGTTGTCGATGCGCGAAGTGGCGCCTTCGACTTCCTTGACGAAATTCATCACCGAGCCGGAGGCCACGGCGCGAACCGGGTCGGCCACGATGGCCGCTGCCATGTCGCGCGTCAGTTCGGTGATGCGGGCATGGTCGGTCTTGGCCTGGTCGACCGAGTTCAGCACCTTGTTGGCGGCTTCTGCTGTCTTGGTGGCGATGTAGGTCAGCCGGCTGCGGGCGTCGGGCAGGCCGTCTGTGGCGGTTTGCAGCTTGGGCATCACGCCCAGTTGCTGCATGGTGTCGTGCAGCACGCGGGTGATGTTGCCGAGTTGCTGAAACACTTCCGGCGAGACCATCAAGGGCTCGACGGGTGCCACGGCGGTCAGATCTTCCATTTTCATGGCTGGGTCCCTGTTGTTTGGGGTGATCGCATCAGGCCGTGGCGGCCAGCTTCTGCATGATCTTCTGGACTTTTTCTTCCAGCGTTGCCTTGGTGAAAGGCTTGACGATGTAGCCGGCGGCGCCGCTTTGGGCGGCCAGCACGATGTCTTCCTTGCGCGCTTCGGCAGTCACCATCAGCACCGGCAGGTGCTTCAGGGTGTCGTCGGCCTTGATGGCCTTCAACAGGTCGAAGCCGTTCATGTTGGGCATGTTGATGTCGCTGACGACGAAGTCGAACTTCGCGCCTTTCAGGATGTTCAACGCGACTTGGCCGTCTTCGGCCTCCTCGACGTTGTTGCAGCCCATTTCCTTCAACAGGCCGCGCACGATGCGCCGCATGGTGGAGAAATCGTCAACAACAAGGAATTTCAGGTCGGTGGGGTTGCTCATGTCGGGTTCCTCTCGGCGGTCTTGAGAGCGTTATCGGCGGGGGGTGGGCACACTTGAGTTCAATGTGAAGGCTTTTCTTCGGCCGCCTCCGGCGCCGTGGCCGGCGCGGCTTCCGGCAGAGGCTCCGGCGCGGTCTTGAACACACGGTCTTCGGCTTCCCGGTTCATCACGATGATCGAGATGCGGCGGTTGCTCGGGTCAGTGGGGTCCTGCCGGTTGAAGGGCTGGCTGAAGGCCAGGCCCTGCACCCGCAGCACGCGGTTTTCGGCAAGGCCGCCGGCCATCAGCTCCCGTCTCGAAGCGTTCGCCCGGTCGGCCGAGAGCTCCCAGTTGCTGTAGCCGCGTTCCCCGCCGGGGAAGGGGGTGGCATCGGTGTGGCCTTCCACGGTCAGCAGGTTGGGCACGTCGCTCAAGACCTCGCCGATCGCGCGCAGGAGTTCTCGCATGTAGGGTTTGACGATGGCGCTGCCGGAGTCGAACATCGGCCGGTTCTGGTCGTCGACGATCTGGATGCGCAGCCCGTCGCGTGTCATGTCCAGCCGGATCTGCGAGGACAGGGCCTTGAGCTTCTCGCTGGCGCCCATGCGCTGCTCGATGTTGGCCTTCAGTTCCTGCAGCCGCCCGGCCTCGGCGCGCAGCTGCTCGGCTTTCAGCGCCTGCAGGTTGAAGGTGCGCTTGCCGGCTTCGATGTCGCCGCGCTTGACCTGGCCGCCGCTGCGGGTGAGGTCCTCGCCGCCGCCCTTGATGACGGACGACGCATCGCCGGCACCGGAGCCACCGCCCATCGCCACCTTCAGCGGCGACTGGAAGAAGTCCTGCAGGCCTTTCTTGTCGCCCTCGGTCGTGGAGCCCAGCAGCCACATCAGCAGGAAGAAGGCCATCATCGCCGTCACGAAGTCGGCGTAGGCGATCTTCCAGGCGCCGCCATGGGCGCCATGGCCGCCCTTCTTGACGCGCTTGATGATGATGGGCTGGAGCTTTTTCGCATCACCCGCCATGGCTCAGGTCTCCGTTGGTGAAGAGTTGGCTGCCGCCGGGCCGCCCCAAGGCAGCCGCTCCCCCTCGGGGGGGCGACGCTGTACTCAGCGTCTTGGGGGCTGTCATTTCTTCTTGACGTGGCTTTCGAGCTCGCCGAAGGTCGGGCGCTCGGTGGAGTACAGGACCTTGCGGCCGAATTCGATGGCGACCTGCGGTGCGTAGCCCTGCATCGAGGCCAGCAGCGTGGTCTTGATGCATTGCAGTTCCTTGCCGTCTTCGTCGATCTTCTGTTCCAGCAGGCCCGCCAGCGGTTCGGCAAAGCCGTAGGCCAGCAAGATGCCCAGGAAGGTACCGACCAGCGCCGAGCCGATCATGCCGCCCAGCACCGCGGGCGGCTGGCCCACCGAGCCCATGGTGTTCACGACACCCAGCACCGCAGCCACGATGCCGAAGGCGGGCAGCGCGCCGGCCAGCCGGGCGATGGCCGCCGAAGCGCCGTGCGCCTCGTGGTGGTGGGTTTCGAGTTCGGTGTCCATCAGCGACTCGATCTCGTGGGCATTCAGGTTGCCCGAGACCATCATGCGCAGGTAGTCGGTGATGAATTCGGTCACGTGGTGGTCATGGCCCACCACCGGGAATTTCTGGAACAGCGGCGAGTTGTGCGGATCTTCCACATCCTTCTCGATCGACATCAGGCCTTCCTTGCGGGCCTTCTGCAGGATCTCGAACAGCAGCGCCAGCAGCTCCATCGCGCGGGCCTTGGAGTACTTCGAGCCCTTGAAGCAGGCACCCAGCCCCTTCATCGTGGCCTTCAGCACTTTGGGCTGGTTGTTGGCCACCATGGCGCCAATCGCGCCACCAAAGATGGTCAGCATTTCAAAGGGCAGGGCGTGCAGGATCACCCCGATGTTGCCCCCGTGCGCGATGTACACGCCGAAGATGCAACCGATGGCGAGCAGCCAACCGACGATGACGAACATGGTGTGGAGTTCCGAATCTCGTGGAGTCGCCAGGAGTGCGACCCTTGGCGAACATATCGGCGCTGAGCATCGCCGGCTTGAGACTTGCGGAAAGGCGGAAAAGCAGCCCAAAGCCACGGCGACAGGCAGCGAAGTCGCCTCCCCAAAGAAAAATGGCGGGCTCCGCCAGGGAGTCCGCCAGGAAAGCACAGGGGAGTGCTAGGAGGAGACAAGCATGAAACGCTGCAGCGGGGTCCTGCGGGAAGCAAGCACTGCGTAAGGGGTTCTTCGGCAGCGGCGGCGTGAACTTGAGCCGGGCTCGGGTTGATGCCAGGGAAATTGCTGCCGGGTCGGGAATTCGGTGGGGGTCAGGGTGGCGGTGGCGTCAGTGGGCTTCGGCCGACGAATCGATCACCTTGCCGTTGCTGAGCACCAGGTCCGCTTCGTCTGCTGCGGCGGCCGCTGCGGCAAGGGCGCTGGCTTCCTGCTGGCTTTGCTGCACGCGCTCGGCCGCGCTGGGCAGCTGCAGGGCGCCTGCCTGGCGGCCCTTGCCGGCGCGGGCCGGCGGGTTGCACAGGCCGCAGATGAAGTGGCGGGCGATCTCGTGCGGGTGGGTCACGTAATGGCCGCCGCAGCCGGTGCACTTGGTCATGGTCAGCATGCCGTTGTCGACGAACTTGACCAGGCGCCAGGCGCGGGTGACGGAGAGCATGGGCTCCAGGCCTTGCGAAGCGGTCTGCTCCAGGTAGAGCTGGTAGGCCTTGATGACGGTGTCGATCTCTTCGAGTTCCGAGGTCTTGTTCAGGTACTCGTGGATGTTCAGGAACAGGCTGGCGTGGATGTTGGGCTGCCAGGTCATGAACCAGTCGGTGGAGAAGGGCAACTGGCCCTTGGACGGGCTCTTGCCAGAGACTTCCTTGTACAGGCGCAGCAGGCGCTCGTAGGACAGGTCGGTTTCAGATTCCAGCACCTGCAGGCGGGCGCCCAGGTTGATCAGGATGACGGCACGTTCGATCTGCCGTGCTTCTGTCAGGATGCTTTTGCTGCGGGCCATGGTCTTCTCTCCGTCCTGTTGATTTGATCTGTATCGGTGTCAAGGCTGTCCGGCAACCCGCCGGACCAGGGACATCAGGTCAGGCCGCCTCTTGATGGCGGCCGGCCATCAGGATCGAGGCATGCAGGCGAGACACGCTGTCGTTCGAGGCCGACTTGCCGTGGCTGGTCAGCAGGCCCCAGACCAGGTCGTCGTCCATGCGGAAGCGGCACAGCAGCGTGTTGCCGGTGGCGATCTTCATCATCTGCGCCGGGGTCAGCGCGCTGATCAGGTTGGCGGTCTCTTCCGAAACACCCAGGCGGAACAGGGCTTGTTCGCGGTCTGAGCGGATCAGGCTCTGGGCCAGCATCAGGTAAGACAGGTTGGCTTCGCGGATCTCGGCGAGGATTTGGTTGGTGTCCATGTGTCTGCTCCTAAGAGTGGCTGGCGGCTTGCCGGGTGAAGATCAAGATGCGATGGAGTGAACTGTAGGGATGGATACAAAGCAGAAACATCGGGGTACTTCCGCGGCTTGAGTCCCCGTTTTCACTATCCGCGTGTCAGGCAAATTCCTACACGCTGGCGGCAGGGTCTCCTGCAAAGCGCCCAAAACCCGCCCTCTCCGGGCAAACCGCGGGCCACTTGTGCAGCCGCGAGATGCCCCGAAAAGCGCGTTCACATCAGCGCTTTGCCGGCTCAAGTGCGCTCCTAGACTGGCTTCACGCCTCGCGGCCCGCCCGCATGGCGCCACATGCCAGCCAGAGACAACCCAGGAGCGCCTCCGTGAAACCCTATCTGATCCTCTACCGCGCGGGTCCCGGCTCCCTGCATCCGCACACCATCGAACGCCTGGAGCAGCAGAACTTCGACTATGCGCTGTCCTGGTTCGGCGATGAACACCCCCAGGCGCCCGGTGCGGTCTTTGTCCACATGCAAAAAGGCCCGAAGTACCCCGGCCTGGAACGCACGCTGGCGGCCAACTGGGAACTCATTTCGAAGTACCGCTACGTCTGGATGCCGGACGACGACCTGCTCTGCGTGCCCGAGCAGGTTTCGCGCATGTTCACCACCTGCGACGAACTGCAGCTCGAACTGGCCCAGCCCGCGCTGACGCCCGATTCCTACTTCGTGCACCCCATCACGCTGCAGCACGCCGAATTCCAGCTGCGCTTCACCAACTTCGTCGAGATCATGGCGCCGGTGCTGTCCATCGACATGCTGGCGCGGGTATTTCCCACGCTGGCCGGCAACATCAGCGGCTACGGGCTGGACAGCGTCTGGCCGCGCATGAGCAAGCTCGGCCGCGTGGCCATCCTCGACGACGTGCCGGTCAAGCACACCCGGCCGCTGGGCGGGCCGAACTACAAGTTCAACCAGCAGGCCGGCCTGACCGCGCTGCAGGAAGACTGGATCACCTGCGCCAGCCATTTCATCGACGCCAACGGCGACTTCCAGATCAACTACGGCGGCCTGCTGCAGAACGGCGACGCCATCGCCATCGGCGAGTCCGAGGAAGAGATGGAGCTGATGCTGCAGGCGCTGCTGTCGTCCTGCAGCCAGGTGCCGGTGACGGCGCTGCAGGTCACGCGCTACCTCGGCCAACACTACCAGTACTGGGGCGGCGGCCAGCAGAACCGGCTGCGCTACCCGCGCTCGCTGATCAGCTCGCTGCTGGAACGCGCCGTCAAGCCCACCGGCATGCGCTTCAAGAAGCCGGCCGCCAAGCAGGCTGCGACAGCGCCGGCCGCCCCGCCAGCGCCGACACCCGCGCCCATCCACACGGTCGCCTCGCCGATGCAGTCCTTCGGCCTGCACGCCCGCTGAAACCCTCACTGCTCACGCGCATGCACTACACCACCATCGCCTGCCTGGACGACCTCAGCCGCGACGCCTTCTGGCCGGCCAAGGAGTTCATGTACGACCTGATCCGCGTGCCCGTTTTCCATGCCACCGGCATGGACCTGGGCAAGTCGCCGCGCCGCGGCCAGCGCCACAACCTGAAGCCCGGTTTCGACACCGCGCACTTCCTGCGCCTGTGCGGCGCCGGCTCCGGTGCGCACGACTGGGCCGCGCTGTACCTGGGCATCCCGGCCCCTGCGGCCGACTACCTGAACGCCCACGTGCCCGAAGGCGCGCTGATCGTCGGCTACGAAATGCCGGCCTGGCTGCGCCAGGCGCTGGACCAGGGTGGCCACGCCTGGCTGGACATGCGGCTGTCGCCGCTGCGCTTTGCCAGCGACCTGTACATGGCCCTGGGCACCAACCGGCCAGACCTGTACGCCCGCCTGCTGCCGCACGCCCAGCGCATGGACGAGGTCTTCTCCGAAGCCTCGCTGATGGCAGCACAGGTCCGCTACCGCCAGCGCTACGACGAATCCGCTGGCCCGTATGACGGCGCCTGGATCTACATCGGCCAGACCGAGGCCGACGCTTCGCTGATCAACCCGCAGGGCCGTTTTGCCCGCGTGGCCGACCATGCCACCACGCTGCGCCAACTGGCCGGCAATGAGCGGCTGGTCTACAAACCGCACCCGCTGGCCCACGGTTTTGCCGCGGCCGAGCACCAGCAGCTCGAACGCATCCTCGGCCGCGCAGTGCCGCTTTGCGCGGCCGAAACCTACGAGCTGATGGCCGGCGAGCGCCCGGTGCGTTTCGTGGGCCTGTCTTCTGGCGTGCTGCAGGAAGCGCAGTGGTTCGGCAAGGAAGCCGTCTCGCTGATGGCGCCGATCTGCCAGCCGGCCTTCCAGCCCGAGCATGGCCCCGAGGCCTACCTGCAGATCGCCTCGCACGATTTCCTCAGCGAGCCCATGTGGGCTGCCGCATTGAACCCCGAGGCGTCGCGGGCGCATCCACTGCGCCACCCGCCGCGGCCCAACCATTTGCGCGAACTGCACAACACCTGGTGGGGCTATGCCAGCCACAGCGCGCGCCACAGCGACTTCTACCGCCAGGTCTTCGCCTTGCACGGCAGCCGCCGCGACGATGGCGCCAGCAGCGACACCATGCGCCAGGCCCTGACCCAGGCGCACCACCAGATCGACACCCTGCGCCAGGAAGTGGACGGCCTGAAGGATGCGCTGCGCGTGGTCATGCGCCAGACTGCAGCCCGCGTAAACCGGCCCGAGCGGCCCGAACGCCCCAAGCACCCCGAACGCCCCGCCGGGCTGCGTGTCAATGGCTGAGCTTTCCCCCCGCGCCGCCAACGACCCGCGCGCCGACGAACGCCTGCCCGGCTTCGAAGTGCTGGGCCTGAAGCGCCCGCAGTTTGCCGACCTGGCGCTGTGGACGCTGCTGTCCGACTACGACTTCGATAGCGTGCTGGACGTGGGCGGCGGTGCCGGCGAGCACAGCGAGGTCTTCCTCGCGTTCGGCAAGCAGGTCACCACGGTGGACTACGGCAAGTCCGTCTACTTCGAGCGCCGCAGCCCGCAGCTGCAATGCGTGATCGGCGACTTCAACACGCTGGAGCTGCCCGAGCGCTACGACTGCGTCTGGTGCAGCCACGTGCTGGAACACCAGCTCGACGCCCAGCGCTTCCTCGGCCGGCTGCACGGTGCGCTGCGCGAAAGCGGCGTGCTGGCGCTCAGCGTGCCGCCGATGAAACACCAGATCGTGGGCGGCCACGTCAGCCTGTGGAATGCCGGCCTGCTGCTGTACCGCCTGGTGCTGGCCGGCTTCGACTGCCGCCAGGCCCGCGTGCGCCAGTACGGCTACAACATCTCGGTGCTGCTCGAAAAGCGCAGCATCGAGGTGCCCGAGCTCGCCTTCGACTGCGGCGACATCCGCCGCCTCAAGGCCTTCCTGCCGGCCAACCTGCCGTTCGCCAGCAACGACCTGGACGACCCGTTCGACGGGAACCTGCAGCGGCTGAACTGGTGAAGGCAGGGGCAGCGTGCAGCGTGTTCAGCGGAATACGCTGACCGCTTCGACCAGCCGGGTGGCCTGCTGGCGCAGGCTTTCCGAGGCGGCGGTGCTTTGCTCCACCAGTGCCGCGTTCTGCTGGGTGATCTCGTCCAGGTGGCCCACTGCCTGACCCACCTGACCGATGCCGGTGGTCTGCTCGTGGGTGGCGGAGCCGATCTCGGCGATCAGGTCCGAGACGCGCTGAACCTGTTTCACGATGTCTTCCATGGTGCGACCGGCGTCGTCCACCAGCTTGGCGCCCGATTCGACCTTTTCCACGCTGCTGCCGATCAAGGACTTGATCTCGCGGGCGGCGTCCGCGCTGCGCTGGGCCAGGCTTCGCACCTCGCCGGCCACAACGGCAAAGCCGCGGCCTTGTTCGCCCGCGCGGGCGGCTTCCACGGCGGCGTTCAGTGCCAGGATGTTGGTCTGGAAGGCAATGCCATCGATCACGCCGATGATGTCGGCAATCTTCTTGGAGCTTTGCGTGATGTCGTGCATGGTGTTCACCACCTGCGACACCGCCTTGCCGCCGCGCGTGGCGGCTTCGCAAGCCGATCCAGACAACTGGTTGGCCGTGGTCGCGGTTTCGGCGCTGTTGCGCACCGTGGTGGTCATCTGCGTCATCGAAGAGGCCGTCTGCTGCACGCTGGAAGCCGCCTGCTCGGTGCGCACGCTGAGATCCTGGTTGCCCTGCGCGATCTCATGGATCGCGGTCTGCAGATTGAGCACCTGCTCGCTGACGTCATCAATCAGCCAGCGGAACATCAGGCCCAGCTGGCTGACGGTGCGCAAGGTCATGCCGATCTCGTCGACCCGGTCCATGTGCACCGACTTCTGGCTCTCGCCGCTGGCCACGCGCAGCGCCTGCGCGCGCAGTTGTTCCAGCGGCTTGGCGATCTGGGCTTCCAGCCACAGGCAGGCAAGCAGTGTCAGCGCCGCATTGGCGCCGGCAAACTCTGCCAGCGCCACGCCGCTCACATCCAGCAGCGCTGCCGCAGCGGTCAGGGTGGGGGCCAGCATCATCAACGGCAAGCGAATCCGCCAGCGAACCGACAGGGTCTTGAACATGGACCGCCATGCGGCCAGGCCGGTGCGGACCACCAGCCCCTTGTGGAAGCGCCGGCTGCCGGCCTTGCCCTCGCGGACCTCACGGTAAAACTGCTCAGCCCCTGCGATTTCCTCACGCGAGGCCTTGGTGCGCACCGACATGAAGCCTGCGACCTTGCCATCGCGCATCACCGGGGTGGCATTTGCGCGCACCCAGTAGTGGTCGCCGTTCTTGCGCCGGTTCTTGACCAGGGCTGTCCAGGGCTCACCGCCCTTGAGCGTGGCCCACATGTCGGCGAAGGCTTCGGCCGGCATGTCGGGGTGGCGCACGAGGTTGTGGGGCTTGCCATGCACCTCTTCGCGTGTGAACCCGCTGACCTCCACGAACGCCGCATTGGCATAGGTGATGTGGCTCTGCGTGTCCGTGGTGGACATCAGGGTCGCGTTGTCAGGGAATTCGTATTCCCGTTGGGTGATGGGTTGGTTGTCGCGCAATTGGATGCCTCGAATGGTTCTGGTTGTGCCGCGGCCAGCGGGCTGACGTGTCCTTCGACGAATGAGTGGAGACACATGAGCGCGGTTTCGGGCCAAGCGTGATTTCGTCCCGGCCAAGAGGGACCGTGTTCAGACACAGCGCCGCCTACCCTGCCATTTGCCGGCAACGGCCCGAACGCTCCGTTCGACGGCAGCCTGCAGCGACTGAACGGGTGAAGCTGTGTTGGTGAGGCCTTGGCCGGCACCTCGCCGGCCGGTGGTCTGACAGACAGGCAGCTGGGCGCTGGAAAAAATTCGCCAGCACTTCCAGGCAGGCCAGATGAAGCTCGTACAGCGTCTTTTCAGCATTGTTCATGGCCTGATGGCCGCACTCTTCGCTTTTGCCGCGCTCATGCTGATGGTCATAGCCGCCCGCATGGGCTGGCAGGCCTTCATGGGCGGACTCGATGGCACTGCCGCGCAGGCCATCATCGAGGCCGTCGGCCTGCTGGCCGCGGCGGTGGTGGCGCTGCAGATCGCCGAGACCATTGCCGAGGAAGAGGTGATCCGCGACGCGGACATCAGCGCACCGACGCGCGTGCGGCGTTATCTTTCGCGTTTCTTCGTGGTGGTCGTGGTCGCGCTGGGCATCGAAGGCCTGGTGGCGAGTTTCAAAGCCATCCATGAAGACCTGGCGCTGCTGCCGCACGCGGCGGCGCTCATCGTCTCGGTTGGCGTCTTGCTGGCCGCCTGGGGCGTGTTCATCCGCTTCAACCGGTCGGCCGAAGAGCTGGAACCGGAGGCGATGGCCGCTGCCAAGGAAGAAGACCACAAGGTCGAGTAGCGCGCCGCTCAGGCTGCTTGTGCCGCAGCCTCGTACAGGCCGATGTAGCGCTGCAGGCCCAGTTGCCGCACCAGTGCGTCGAACGGGGCAGTCGGCAGGCCAGGATACGGTTGCCAGTCGGAACCGGGCCGGATCGGCGAGCCCAGGTCCATGCCGCCGTGGCCGGCCTCGCCCCTGGCATAGAACTGGTGGGCGCGCAGCAGGTCGTCGTGCGGGGTCAAACCCAGGCCCTGACAGGCGCTGCGCAGCGTCGGCAAGGTCTGGTTGACAAGGTCTTCGTAGTGCAGCAGCGGCCGGCCGCTGGCCTTCAGCTGCTGGGCGCGCATGGCATAGAACAGCAGGAACTGCTCAAGTGGGTCGCTCATCGCGGCGAGCTGGCGCGAGAGCACCGGGTCCATCGCGTCGCACCAGGCGAGCAGCCGCGGCAGGCGCAATGTGCGCCAGTTGCGCAGGTGCTGCTGGTCGTTCGCATGCTTGCCGGCGTCGTAGGTCCACAGGGACACGAACATCGCGTACGGGTTGCGCACCAGGCTCACGCCGCGCCAGGCATGGCGTGGATGGAAGACGCCTTGCTTGAGCAGCAGGTGGGTGGCGCTGGCTTTCAGCGCCGGGCCGAGAAGGCGCTCGACCTCCACGCGCGGCATGCGGTTGGCCGGCCAGATGCGCAGCAGCTTGAACAGCGCGGTTTCGGCCGCGGTGTTGCCCACGCGCAGGTCGTGCACCACCTGCACTTGCGGGTGGACCGAGAAGGTGCGCAGGAACAGGGTTTCGCCGGACCGGGCCATCGAGCCCAGTTGCACCACGCGCAGGTCGTTGGCTGGCATGCGGGTTCGCCTCGGCTCAGCGGCGGGTGCCGGCCAGCGTGTGCATGAGGGGGTGCAGGGCTGGCGAGAAGTGGGTCTGGGCGC
>NZ_VIDT01001069.1 GCF_006519715.1 Ideonella azotifigens | reverse complement strand
GCGCCGGTGCGGCGGCGCAGCGGTTGGCCATGCAATGGGCCTTGCGCGTCAACGAGGCCTACCAGCGCCTGCGCCAGCCGCTGTCCCGCGCCGCCTACCTGTGCCAGCTGCATGGCGTGCCATTGGACGCCGAGCGCAACACCGCGATGCCGGTGGCCTTCCTGATGCAGCAGATGGCCTGGCGCGAAGCGCTGGAAGCCGCCACCACCGCGCAGGCGGTGGCCACGCTGGCCAGCGAGGTGCAGGCGCATCAGCGCGCCATGCTGGCCACGCTGGATCAGCTCATCGACCAGCGGCAGGACTGGCCGGCCGCCGCCGCCCAGGTGCGGGCATTGATGTTCGTGGCGCGCTTTTCCGAGGACTTGTGCGACCGGCAGGACCGGCTGGACGCTGCTTCAGTGCTGCCTTATTGAGGCTTTCCTTGTTCGAGACAGTTTTGAATCCGTTCGCACTGAGCCTGTCGAAGTGCCTGCGTCGAGGTACGCGCCGGCTTCGACAGGCTCAGCCCGAACGGGGGGCTGTATCACGAATTTTGAAAACATCAATAACTGCCAGGCGAGGCAGATGTCGGGCGGCTGCGCGCGCGGCTGGCTGCGCTGGCCCGCCTGCGGCGCCACCACAGCCACAGGCCGGTGCCGAACAGCAGGGCAGGCAGCAGGCCGAACACCGTCCACAGCAGCCGCGCGAGCAGCCCCAGGGCTTCGGCGCTGTGCAGCGGGAAGACCCAGTCCAGCAGCACATTGCCTGCCGGTGCGTGCAGAGGGTCCGACTGGCTCAGCACCCGGCCGCTGGCGTCCAGTCGCACGCGGGTGTTGCCGGTGTCCACCCGTGGCTCGCCGGCCTGCAGCAAGCGAAGCTCGATGGGCGCACCGGCCTTGGCCGGCAGGCTCAGGCGTGACCAGGTGGCGGCGGGAAAGCGGGCCTGCGCGCGCTGCACCAGCTCATCCAATGGCAGCGCTGGGCTGGGCGCAGATGGGCCTGTATCCTTGGCATCGACCGTCATCGGCTTTGCCTGCCGCGGCTGTGTAGGCAGCACCGCCGACACAACAGTTCGAGCGCTGTCGCTGAAGACCAGCATCGCGCCGGTCAGCGGCAGCAAGAGCAGCAGCGGCGCCAACCACAGGCCCAGCGCGCGGTGAGCATCGAACCACAGGCGCACGGCCGAGGCATCGGTCTTGATGCTCAGCGTGCGGCGCCAGGCCTCGCGGCTGCTGCGGCGCGGCCAGGCCAGCACCACGCCGCTGATCGCCAGCGCCAGCAGCAGCAGGCCACCGCTACCAATGATCAGGTGGCCGGTCTCGCCAGCCAGCAGCCGGCTGTGCAG
>NZ_VIDT01001068.1 GCF_006519715.1 Ideonella azotifigens | reverse complement strand
TGCCGACTCGGAAGACGTGCGCGACGCGGTGAAGGAGGCCAAGGAGCAGGTGGTCGAGGCGCTGGAGCAGGCGCGCGACGCGCAGCGCGAAGCGGTCGAGGCCGCAGCCGAAGCGGTGCGGGACGCTGCCCAGGAAGAGGACGGCCCCAGCACCCGCATCCGCACCGTGCGCTATGGCGAGTTCCTGAGCGACCTGGCGCTGTTGTGGATCGTGGCTTCGGCGATCCTGAAGTTCACCTACAAGGGCCGCATGCAGGCCGAAGTGAAGGCCGCGCAGGCGACCGAAACGGCCGAGGCCGAGTCGCTCAAGCGCCAGGTGGTGGAAGCCCGCATGGCCGCGATGCAGGCCCAGGTCGAGCCGCACTTCCTGTTCAACACGCTGGCTTCGATCGACCATTTGATCGAGACCGACCCGCCGCGCGCCAGCCAGATGCAGAAGAACCTGATCGCGCTGCTGCGGGCCAGCATGCCGACGATGCGCGACACCGCGGACGCCAGCGCCCGCGACCTGGGCCGCGAGCTGGCGGTCGTGAAGCCTTATGTCGAGATCCTGAAGGTGCGCATGGAAGAGCGGCTGGACGCGCGCATCGACGTGCCGGAGGGCCTGCTGTCGGCCGAGTTCCCGGCGATGATGATCCAGACGCTGGTGGAAAACGCGATCCGCCACGGGCTGGAGCCCAAACCCGAGGGCGGCACGCTGCGCGTCACCGCGGAGATCGTGCACGGCAAGCTGCAGGTCACCGTGGCCGACACCGGCGTGGGCTTCGGTGCCGCGGCCACCTCCGGCACCGGCGTGGGCCTGGCCAACATCCGCGAGCGGCTGCAACTGCTGCACGGCAGCAAGGCCAGCCTGACGGTGGCGGCCAACCAGCCCAGCGGCACCGTGGTGACCATCACCGTGCCGTACCGCCCGATCGAAACGCCCGGCCGGCCGCTGTGAAGGCCACAAGTGCCGACGGCCCGCTAAAGTAAGCACCATGACCGACGCCGCTGCTTCTCCTTCCTCCCCTTTCCCGCCCGCCCGTGCGGTGCTGGCCGACGACGAGCGGCTGATGCGCGAACAACTGCGCGCCCGGCTGGCCGAGGTGTGGCCGGCGCTGGAACTGGTGGCCGAAGCCAAGCACGGTGCCGAGGCGGTCGAACTGGTCGAGCAGCACCGGCCGGACGTCGTCTTCCTGGACATCCGCATGCCCGGCATGACGGGCGTGGAGGCGGCCAAGCAGATTGCGCAGATGGACGTGGGCGACGACGGCTGGCTGCCGGAGATCGTCTTCATCACCGCCTACGACCAGTACGCGGTCGAGGCCTTCGAGCAGGGCGCGGCC
>NZ_VIDT01001067.1 GCF_006519715.1 Ideonella azotifigens | reverse complement strand
AGGCCTGCAGCCGCTGGTCCAGCGCCGGTCCGGGTTCGTCTGGCGAGCGCAGCGCACCGACCCGGTCCCGCCCTTCGACCAGCACCTGCTCGGCCAGGTCCAGCGCCCGTGTCAGGCCCGCGCGCTCACGGGTGTCTTCGGGCAAACGATCGGCCGCGGACTGGAAGCGCAGCAGCAGGCCCTGCACGCTTTGCAGCAGCGTGTCGTGCAGCTCGCGGGCAATGCGCTCGCGCTCCAGCAAGCGAGCCTGGTGGCGCTCGTTCAGGCGCCGCGTGAGGCTGCGCATGCGCAGCCGGAAAGCCCAGGCCAGCAGGCCCAGCACCACCGGCACGCACATCAGCGGAAACCACCAGGTCTGGTAGAAGGCCGGCAGGATGCGCATCGACAGCGCCGCCCCCTGCGGGCTCCACACGCCGTCTTCATTGGCCGCCAGCACCTCGAAGCGGTAGCGGCCAGGGCCGAGGTTGGTGTAGTAGGCCGCGCGGCGCGTGCCGCCGTCCTGCCAGTCGCTGTCCACGCCTTGCAGCCGATAGCGAAAGCGCACCCGCTCCGGCATCGACAGACTCAGGCCCGCGTAGTGAATCTCCAGGCTGCGCGTGCCCACCGCCAGCTGCAGGCCGTCCTGCAGCGGCTGCGGCTGGCCGTCGGCCACCAGTGCCTGCAAACGGACCGGCGGCGGCAGCGGATTGCGTGCAATGCGCCTGGGGTCCAGCCAGACCACGCTGTTGGTGGTCGCGAACCACAAGCGCCCGTCGCTGCCTTTCACCGCCGAGGGAATCGGCCGCAGCTGCGAGGGCGCACCGTCCAGCCCGTCGTGGTAGTCGAAGCGCTCGAAGGTGACCGCATGCGCCGGCTGCTGCAGCGCCGCGGCCAGCTCGGCCGGCGCAATGTGCAGGATGCCGGACGCGCTGTTCAACCACAGGCCACCATCGCCACCCAGCACCAGGCCGGAGACCCCCATCAGCGCCTCGCCAGCCAGCTGCAGCGCGTGGAAGCGCTGGCCGTCGAACCAGGCCACGCCCTGCTCGCCGGCAATCCACAGGCGCTCGCTGCTGCCGTCCAGCGCCAGCGGCGAGCCCAGGCTCAGCCCGTCGGCCTCGGTGAAATGCCGCGCCTCGCGCGGCTCGCCGGGCGACAGCCGGACCAGGTGGTTGGCATTGAAGGCCAGCCATTGCGCGCCCTGGCGGTCCAGCCCGCTGGCCAGCGGGTAGACAAAGTCGACACCAGCCGGCAACGGCTGGCGCGTCCAGCGTTCCGCACCAGCGGAGGCCTTGGCGTCGTTGCCACTCTCGCGGCGGAACATGCCCTCGCGCATCACGGAGAGCCAC
>NZ_VIDT01001066.1 GCF_006519715.1 Ideonella azotifigens | reverse complement strand
AGCGCCGGCGGCGAAGGCAGTGACCAACAGCGCCGCGACCGGGCGCAGCATCAGGTTCAGCGAACGGCTCATCACTTCGCCTCCTGGGTATAGAACAGCGTGACGGCGGGCTTGCCGATCACGTACTGGCGCAGCACACGCTGCACGTCGGCCGCGGTGACGGCTTGCAGCTCGGTCAGCTCGCGGTTCACGGCCTCCGGGTCCTTGTCGTGGATCATCGCCCAGCCGATGGACGTGCCGCGGCCCAGCGAGGTCTGGCGGCCGTTCAGCGCGGCGGTCAGCAGCTGGGTCTTGACCTTGTCCAGCTCGGCGGCGGGGATCGGGCCCTTGGCCAGCCTGGCCAGCTCGGCGTGCAGCGGTGCCACCAGGCTTTGCGGCTGGCGCTGGCCGGAAGCGATTGCGTAGACGGCGACCGCGCCAGCGTCGGTGTGCAGCATCGGCTCCATGCCGGCGGACTGGGCAATGCGCTGCCGATAGACCAGCGACTCGTTCAGGCGCGACGACTCGCCGCCGGCCAACAGGCCCTGGATGACCTGGAACGCGGCAGCGTCCTTGTCGGCCGCGTTGGGCGCCTGCCAGATCAGCACGGCCGCTGGCAGCGGCACGTTCGGGCCGGTCAGCGCGACCTGCCTGGACTGCGTGCGCACCGGCTCTTTCACGTTCACGCGCGGGATGGGCGTGTCGGGCTTTTTCAGCGGGCCGAAGTAGCGGTCCACCCACTGGTCCAACTGCGCGCCATCGAAGTCGCCAGTGACGATCAGCACCGCGTTGTCGGGCCGGTAGAAGGTCGAATGGAAGGCGCGCACGTCGTCCAGCGAGGCCGACTCCAGGTCCTCGATGCTGCCGATTACCGGCCGCTTGTACGGGTGGTCGATGAAGGCATTCGGCGCCATCGCCTCGAACAGCCGGCCGTAGGGATTCGCCAGCACGCGCTGGCGGAACTCTTCCTCGACCACCGCGCGCTCGCTCTTGAAGTTCGCTTCGTCAACGTTCAGGTTGACCATGCGCTCGGCCTCGGCCCACAGGATGCGCTCCAGGTGGTGCGAAGGCACGGTGGCGAAGTAGGCGGTGACGTCCTCGGCGGTGAAGGCATTGTTCTGGCCGCCCACGTCCTCGGTCAGTCGGTCGAACTGCTCGCTCTTCATGTAACGCGTGCTCTTGAACATCAGGTGCTCGAAGAGGTGCGCAAAGCCGGAGCGGCCGACCGGATCGTCCTTGCCGCCCACGCGGTACCAGACCTGCACACTGACGCTGCCGCCGGTGCCACCGGGCTCGGCGATCACCTCCAGGCCGTTGGCCAGCGTGCGGCGCTTGAACTTCATCGGCGC
>NZ_VIDT01001065.1 GCF_006519715.1 Ideonella azotifigens | reverse complement strand
GTGGGCGTTGCAGGGCCAGGTGTCGAGGAACAGGTCGGCCTGGCGCAGGCGGGCAATGTGTTCGCCCAGATGCAGCTTGGGCGCCCAGAAAATGCGGCTGGCCGGCACGCCGCGGGCTTCCAGCTCGCGCTGCAGGTTGGCCTGGCCGTGCGGGTTCCAGGCCAGCATCCACAGCACCGCCCGGGGGGCCTGCGCGAGGATCGCGGCCCACAGGTCCAGCATGTGCGGCGACATTTTGTAGACCTGGTTGAAGCAGCACAGCACGACCGCGTCTTCCGGCAGGCCCAGGCTGGCGCGGCTGGGGGCTGGCGGCAGCGGGCGCTGGCGGTCGTTGGGCTGGTAGCTGTTGGGCAACTGGGCGATGTGTTCGCTGTAGTTCGCGGCGTGCGAGAGCGGCGTCACCACCGGGTCGCCAATCATGTAGTCGATGTAGTCGGCCCCCGTCGTGGCCGGATAGCCGAGGTAAGCCACCTGCACCGGCGCCGGCCGCTGGGCCAGCAGCTCGAAGCGGCTGCCGCGGGTGTGGCCCTTGAGGTCGACGGCAATGTCGATCGCGTCGTCGCGCATGCGCTGCGCGATGGCCGTGTGGGTCAGGTGCGTCACGTCCACGAAATGCTCGCAGGCCGCGCGCACCCGGCGCATCACGGCGCTGCCGTCGTTGATGCTGTGCGAGTAGAGCGTGACTTCGAAGCGGCTGCTGTCGCGCCGCTCCAGCAGCTCGGCCATCAGCACCGAGGTGGCATGCTGGTGGAAGTCGGAAGACAGGTAGCCGACGCGGATGCGGCCCGGGCGGCGCGGGCCCACCGGCGCCGGCAGTGGCTTGAGCTCGCGCGCCAGGCCCTTGGCGCGGATCTCGCCAATGCGGCGCTGCTGGGCAGGCGTGGCGTCCACCGCCAGCAGTGCAAACGGCGAGAGCAGCTGGCCGGTCTTGGCGTCGGCCTGGTCAATCGCCTGCAGCAGCTCGGCGGTGTCCTGGTCGACCAGGCGCCAGTCGCAGGTCTGCCGGCCTTCGTGCACCAGCAGTGACAGGGCGAGCGCGCGGGTGCTGTCGCTGTCCAGCGAGACGGCGGTGCGGAAGCATTCGGTGGCCTCGCGTGTCAGGCCCAGGTCCTTGAAGCACAGGCCCAGGCGGTAGTGGGTCAGCGCATCGTCGATCTTCAGCGCCAGGGCCTGGAAGAACGCGCTGACGGCGTCCTGCAGCCGCTGGCTCTGGAACAGCGCATTGCCCTGGGCCTGGTGCCACTCGAAGTCGCGCGCGGCCTGGGGCGGATAGGCATCGAACACCTGCGCGGCTTCGGCAAAGCGGTGCTGGCGCACCAGGCACTCGGC
>NZ_VIDT01001064.1 GCF_006519715.1 Ideonella azotifigens | reverse complement strand
CCGGCAGCAGCAACTGGTAGCCGGCCTTGGAAATTGTCTTGATCGCGCTCTCGCCGCCCGCCGCTGCCTCGGTATCCAGCACCCGGCGCAGTTGCCAGATGGCCTGCGTCAAGGCGCGCGAACCGGTGTACGAATTGCCCTCCCAGACTTCGGCGATCAGGCGCTCGCGTGGCACGACCTCGCCAGCACGTTCGGCCAGGCGCTGCAGCACCGCTGCGGTCTTGACCGACAGGTTTTCGCTCAGCGCGATGCCGTCAGCACCAGGCCCGGCGCTCAGGCTGCGGGTTGCCAGGTCGAGGCGAAACCGGCCAATGGTCCAGAAACGGGCGGCTGTGGCGGCCGCTTCAACGGGAGCCGATGCGTTCACAGCGCCGGGCACGCCGCGTGAGCCGGCGCGTAACTGCTTGATTTCACGAGGAAAAATCTTTTCGTGAGAAAAATACGAGAAAAGCTTGGCAGCCCAAGCATTGTCGGTGCCAGGGTGGCCCCGTCAAATCGGCACAGCCCCTGCATTGCGGCACAAGGCCACGTTGCATGCACTTATGCGCCATCTTTCCGGAGTGTCCCGATGTTCCTTCCCCGCCCTCCTCGCTCAACTGCCAAATGGGCGCTGTGCCTGTCCTGGCTGGGCCTGGCTGCCCTGCCTGCGCATGCCGACGTCTGGGGCCGCCTGTTCGACGCGAGCACGCAGCAAGCCTTCGTGGCCGACGACTACCCATCCGTCGAACTGCACCGCTGCAGCGCGCCAGGCGACACGCTGTGCGCCGAATTCGTGGCCGGCGCCGAACCGGCGGCCGACGGCAGCTACCGCTTTGCCGCCGGCAGCTTCGACAGCCCCGGCCGCTACCAGCTCTGGGGCAGCGCGCTGAACCACGAATACACGCACTCGGCCCCGTTCTCGGTGACCGGCAGCGAAGACCATCCGATGGACATGCCACTGGACCTGCTGCCGCTTCAGGCCAGCAAGCTGCAAAGCTGCACCACGGTGGACGCCGAAGGCTTCTGCAGCGTCAGCTACACGCTGCGCAACGTCGGCAGCACCAGCCGCCAACTGCAGGCCTGGGTGCTCAATTCCACCACTGCCTTCATGCCGGCCGGATGGTCGCAATACACCTATGGCGACGGCGACACCAAGCGCGTGCAGCTGACGCTTGGCGCCGGCAAGCAGAAGACGCTGACTCAGAAGGTCTATGTCGGCAAACAGCTGCCGCGCGGCGCGTACGCCTCGATTTCGCTGTTCGTCTCGCCCAAGGACCTGCCGCAGCAGGCGCTGATCTGGGAAAGCCTGCCCACCGTGTTCTCCGAGGGCGACGGCACGCTGCGCCCGATCTCGGC
>NZ_VIDT01001063.1 GCF_006519715.1 Ideonella azotifigens | reverse complement strand
GTCTGCCTGCCGGCCGGCCCACAGCGACAGCGGCAGTGGCGCCAGCGCGAACAGCGACAGCAGCGTGCCCACCATCCATTCCGGGTAGCCCAGGTGCAGCAGCAACAGGCTGGCGGTCACGCGGGTCGCGGCCATGGACGCATGCACACCGACCAGTGCGCCGATCACCGCGGGCAGCGCCCGGCGCATCGCCAGCTTGTCCTGCAGCGCGTCCTGGGCAGAAGCCGCGGCCGTCATTCGCCGGTCTCCCGCAGTTCATCCAGTGGTGCAGCCACCGCGCCCAGCAGCTTGGCCGCCTGCGGCTCGCCCATCTGCTCCACGCCCTTGAGCTTGCGCGCCATCACGCGGGTGCGCACCTCGGCCGCGTCAATGCTGGAACTGGCTTCCTCCAGCTTCTTCTTGGTCTTGGCCAGCACCTCGCCAAACTTGCCGAACTCGGTCTTCACGGCACCCAGCACCTCCCAGACTTCGGCACTGCGCTTTTCCAGCGCCAGCGTGCGAAAGCCCATCTGCAGGCTGCTCAGCGTGGCCAGCAGCGTGGTCGGGCCGACCAGCGTGATGCGATGGTCCCGCAGCAAGCCTTCCACCAGGCCCGGTCGGCGCAGCGCTTCGGCGTACAACCCCTCGGTCGGCAGGAACAGCAAGGCAAAGTCGGTGGTGTGCGGGGCTGCCACGTATTTCTCGCGGATGCTGCGCGCCTCCTGCCGCAGCCTGGCCTCCAGCGCGCGCGCTGCGGCTTCGGCTGCCAACGGGTCGGCCTGCTCCTGGGCCAGCAGCAGGCGCTCGTAGTCTTCACGGGGGAATTTCGCGTCGATCGGCAGCCACAGTGCCTGGCCGTCGTCGCGCCGGCCGGGCAGGCGGATCGCGAACTCGACCCGTGCGCCGCTGCCAGGCACGGTTTCTACATTGGCGGCGTACTGGTCCGGCGTCAACACCTGCTCCAGCAGTGCCGCCAGCTGCAGCTCGCCGAACACACCGCGGGTCTTCACGTTGTTCAGCACGCGCTGCAGCGAGCCCACGTCGCGGGCCAGCCCCTGCATCTCGCCCAGGCCCTTGTGCACCAGCTCCAGCCGCTCGGCCACCTGGCGAAAGCTTTCGCCCAGGCGCTGCTCCAGCGTGGCGTGCAGCTTTTCGTCGACGGTGGCGCGCATCTGTTCGAGCTTCTGCTCGTTGCCCTGCTGCAGCTGGGACAGGCGCTGCTCGACGGCCACACGCAACTCGGCCTGCTTGCGTTCGTTGGCATCGGACAGGCTTTGCAGCTGGCGCGTCAGCGCCTCGGCCAGCCGGCGCAGCGCCAGTTCCTGCGCCTCGCGGGCCTGGGCCAGCGTGCGGGCCGCGTC
>NZ_VIDT01001062.1 GCF_006519715.1 Ideonella azotifigens | reverse complement strand
GGGGGCGATGACAGGCAGTTGCATGGTGCGAAAAAAGCAAAGCGCCCCGGGTGCGACTGCAGCCGTGGCGTTCAAGCGCCCCGATTCTAGGGAAGCGCTGCGTTCTTCGCTGCCGGCCCCTGGCTTGGAGAGGCTGGCGGGGTGCCTACTCCGGCATCGCACCTGCAACCGCTGCGGCGCGCAGGACTTTTTCGGGGTTGCCAACGCCTGGCGGGCGGCGGGCCAGGTGCCAGTCGATCCAGTCCGGCAAGGCCCGGTCGTCCATGGCGGTGCGCTGCGCCGGGAAGAAGTGAGAGGGCGATGCGCCGTAGGTCTGGGTCCAGACCTTGGCGAAATGCGCCGAGTCGACAAAGCCGGCCTCCAGTGCCACGTCGGTCAGGCGCCTGCCACTGCCCATGAACCGCGCGGCACGTCGGATCTTGTTGGACAGGCTGTAGCGCCGCAGCGGCAAGCCCATGCATTTCGAGAACAGCTGCGACGCGCGGTGCGGCGAGAGGCCCACCGCGCAGGCCACCTCGTCCAGCGAGCAGCAGGGGTTCTCGTCCATCAGCGTCATCATCTGCTGCACCCGCAGGTCCAGCGGCGGTGGCGGCGGAAATTCGCTGGCGACCCGTTCGATGGCCCAGCGCGCCGACTGGTCCAGCTCGCTGCCGTGCAGTTGGCCCTGGTAGAAGGCCTGGGCGACGTGGCGGAACTCGGCGTGGCGGGCCAGGTCCAGTGCGGCGACACCCGGCCACGGGTTGACGCCATGGAAGGCGCGGTATTGCGGGTGGTTGGGCTCCAGGTCGATCAGCACCAGCGGTACCCCACGCGCCAGCAGTCGCTTGCGCACCAGCGGCCGCACCACCAGCAGCTCGCCCTGCACCGTGCCGCGCGCGGTCCAGATCGTCATCGGCTGGCCGCCAAGTGCCAGCACGATGGTGGCTGCATGGCGCTGGCTGGCGCTGACCAGGCCGGCCGCGGCGTACAGGATGCCGTCGCCCAGCAACCGCGCCCGCCCGCGGGGCAGCTCGGCGACGGCTGGCGCCGCTTCAGTTTCGGGGTTCACCACCACCTTGCGCATCCTCGTTCAAGGCCAGCCGCAGGCGCAGCGGCTGGCCGTCCCGCACGACATCCAGCTCGACGGTCGTGACCAGCATCAGCGAGATCATCGAGGTCTCGTCCACGTCGAGATTGGACTCGGTGTCCAGCGTGTAGACATGGTCGCCTGGCAGCAGGCCCAGCCGGGCGTAGACCGTCTCGGGCGCGACGGCCTTGACCTCGAAGCCGCCACGCTCTGACGGCAGCACGCGGACCTGGCGCAGGAACTGCGCGGCGGCCTGTGGGTGCACGGCGCTGAG
>NZ_VIDT01001061.1 GCF_006519715.1 Ideonella azotifigens | reverse complement strand
AAAAAAAAGCCGCCTCCCATCGGAGGCGGCCTTTTGCGTCAGGCGGCTGGGTTCAGCGGCCGATCACGCTCGGTGCGCTGCCGCTCGGCGCCAGGGTGCCGCGCGGCATCGCGGTCCAGGTGCCCTGGTTGAGCACCACGCCCTGCCAGTCATACACGGTCCAGGTCTTGTCGTCCTTGATCCACCAGGTCACTTCCTTGCCGCTTGGCATCAGCATCGCCGCACCGCTGCTGCCCAGCACGTAGCCGATGCGGAGGTCGGTGCCGGTGCGAACCTGCGCGCCGCCGGTGGTGAGCGTGGTGCCATTGCAGTCCACGTTGTGCCAGGTGCCGGCGGCGCCGGTCTGGCCTTCGGTGGTGAGGTCGGTGAAACTGTCGCAATAGCCATCCAGCGCAATCGCCGAGTTCACGAAGGCGTGCGCCATGCTCATGGAGGCCAAAAGAGCACTTGCGGCCAGGATTTTCTTGTACATCGTTGAAGCTTCCAGTTTGAAGTAAGAGTTACCGGAAGGCACATCCCTGTTTTACGCACAATGTTTTACGCATAAGACAGGTAGCTTCCGACCGGCGGCTGCATGACGAGAGAAATACCTCGCCGCACACAGCCCATGGGCAAGCGCTGTTCCCACGCCGTTCCTGATCTCAATCCAGCCGCTGCACCGCCGGCATCTGGAAGCGACCGTCCAATACCTCCGCCCTGGGCTGGTAGGCACGCATCACCAGCATGAACGGGCCGGTGGGTGCCGGCAGCCAGTTGGCAGCGGCGTCCGTGGGCTGGCTGTTGCCGACCTCGATCACCACGCTGCCGTCCGCGCCTCGCTTCAGGCCCGGCGTGCGGTCGCCCAGCGTGTAGCGCTTGAGCGGGTTGTCGGTGAAGAACAGCCGGCCGTCGGGCTCTTCCTGGTACATCGAGAGCGACCAGAAGCCGTCCACCGGCATGCCGCCAGCCGGCAGGCTCAGGCGGTAGCGGTGCTGCCCGCTCAGCGGCTCACCGCGGCCGTCGACCTTCACCGTGGCATTGCTGTCCTCCGGCGGGATCAAGGCCAGCAAGCCGGTCAGTGCCACGTCGGCGCGGTAGCGGTAGTCGGTGCCGAAGTCGCCCAGCGTGTCCAGCGGCTTGGTCCAGCCGCCGGGTTGCGGCTTGCCCAGGCTGGCATTGCGCTTGAGTTCGGCGAGCAGGCCGGGCAGTTCGGTGGCCCAGCGCTGCTGGATCTCGGGCGACAGCTGGTTCCAGCGGCACCGCGCACCGCACACGCCAATGGCGGCCCAGGCGTCCAGCTTGGCCTGCTCGTAGGCGGGCGGCGGGTTGCGCGCCAGCATTTCGTTGACCATTTCCAGGTA
>NZ_VIDT01001060.1 GCF_006519715.1 Ideonella azotifigens | reverse complement strand
CGATGTCGTCGCCGCGGGCCGTGAGCATCAGCACCGGGATGCGGCTTTGCGCGCGCAGCCGGCGCAGCACCTCGATGCCGGTCAGCCGCGGCATCATCACGTCCAGCACCACGATGTCGTGCTGCTGGCTCAGCGCCGCGGCCACCGCGCTTTCGCCGTCATGCGCCATCGAAGTGCGAAAGCCGTCCTGGCGAAGGTAGTCGGCCAGCAAACCGACGAGTTCCACGTCATCGTCGACAAGCAACACGCTGGGGATCATGAAAGGCTCCGGCGGGGGAGCAAGGCTGGGCGGAACACGGCAGGCATCAACAGGTTGAGGGCTCGCATCTTCGCGCCGGGCCCGCGTGGCCGAGCGCTTCCTTACGTTTCTTTAGACTTCCCGGACGCAGCTTGTCGGAGCCGCACTGCAGCATGGCGACATCGTCATCATGCCTTGCCCGATGCCTCCGGCCACCGTTTCTTCCCCTGCCTCTGCGACCCTCTGCCCCCGCTGGTTGGCGCGCAGCGTGACGGGCTTCACAGCCTTGCTGCTCGCAGCCTGCGCCGCGGTCGGGCCGGACTACCTGGCCCCGTCGCCGGACGACCTGACCGTGCCGGCCGATTGGCAGGCCGCTTTGCCGCACGGTGGCAGCACGGCTGGGCTGGAAGACTGGTGGTCCCGGCTCGGGGACCCGCTGCTGATCGAGCTTCAGGCCCAGGCGCTGAAAAGCAATCCGTCGATGCAGAAGGCCGCCGCGCAGATCGGCGCGGCGCGCGCCGCTTTGGCCAGCGCCGAAGCGGCCGAGGTACCCAGCCTGACGCTGGCGGGCAGCGGTTCGCGAGCCAAGGCCATGGGTGCGACCGGGGCCACCAGCGTGACCAACAGCGCCAGCCTGGCGCTGGACGCCAGCTGGGAGCTGGACCTGTTCGGCAGCGTGCGGCGCAATGTCGAGTCTGGCCAGGCCACGGCACAGGCCAGGCTGGCAGACTGGAACGACACTCGCGTGTCGCTGGCCGCCGAGGTCGCCACCGACTACATCAACTACCGGGCCTGCGAAGCCACGCTGAAGCTGGCCCGTGCGGACGCTGCCTCACGCGAAGCCACCGCCCGCATCACCGAGGGCAGCTTCCGCGCCGGGGCCAATGCGTCGTCTGACGTGGCGCTGGCCAATGCCAGCGCCGCCAGCGGCCGGGCCAGCGTGTTGTCGCAGCAGGCCGATTGCCAGATCGACGTGAAAGGCCTGGTGCCGCTGGTCGGCCTGCCTGAAGCCAGGTTGCAGCAGCTGTTGGACCAGGGGGCCGCGCAGCCACTGCAGCCGGCGCTGTTCGAGGTGCAACGGCTGCCGCTGGCGCTGCTGAGTCAGC
>NZ_VIDT01000106.1 GCF_006519715.1 Ideonella azotifigens | reverse complement strand
CCTGTCTCTGAGACCTGGGCCAACCTGAAGCTGGCGCACGGCCACCTGGCGGTGTTCCGCTCGCTGCTGGGCATCTCGTGGCTGTGGTTCTTCGGCGCGGTGTTCCTGTCGCAGTTCCCGGTCTTCGCGAAAGACGTGCTGCATGGCGACGAGCACGTGGCCTCGCTGCTGCTGGTGGTGTTTTCTGTGGGCGTGGGCATGGGCTCGCTGCTGTGCGAGACGTTGAGCCGCGAGCATGTGGAGATCGGCCTGGTGCCGCTGGGCGCCATTGGCATGACGGTCTTCGCGGGCGACCTGTGGTGGTCTTCGTCCTCGCTCGTGGCCCCGGCGCTGCAGTACGGCCTGGGCAGCTTCATTGCCGAGCCGGCGCACTGGCGCGTGCTGGCGGACCTGTTCCTGCTCTCGCTGTTCGCAGGCCTTTACAGCGTGCCGATGTATGCGCTGATCCAGCTGCGCTCGCCAGCCAGCCACCGGGCCCGCATCATCGCGGCCAACAACATCCTGAACGCCTTGTTCATGATCGCCAGCAGCCTGATCGTCGGCGCGCTGCTCGCGGCCGGGTTCACGGTGCCACAGGTCTTCGGCCTGCTGGCGGTGGCCAACGCGGTGGTCGCGTTGTGGATCTTCCTGGTCGTGCCCGAGTACCTGCTGCGCTTCATCGCCTGGGTGCTGTCGCATGTCGTCTACCGCTTCCGGCTGCAGGGCACGCGCCACATTCCGGCCACCGGCGCCGCGGTGCTGGTCTGCAACCACGTGAGCTTCATCGACCCGGTGCTGCTGATGGCCGCCAGCCCGCGCCCGATCCGCTTCCTGATGGACCACCGCATCTTCAAGATCCCGGTGCTGGGCTGGCTGTTCAAGCTGGCCAAGGCGATTCCCATCGCCCCACGCGCCGAAGACCCGGCCGCCTACGAAGCCGCCTTCGACGCTGCGGACGCCGTGCTGGCCGACGGCGAACTGCTGGGCATCTTCCCCGAAGGCGGCATCACCCGCGACGGCACGCTGCAGCCCTTCAAGGGCGGGCTGATGAAGATCCTGGAGCGCCGCCCGGTGCCTGTCGTGCCGATGGCGCTGACCAACCTCTGGGGCTCTTTCTTCTCGCGTGTGGAAGGCGGCACCGCGATGGTCAAGCCCTTCCGCCGTGGGCTGTTCAGCCCGGTGGGCCTGGTGGCGGCACCGGCTCAGGCGCCAGAGCAAGTTCAGATGGATGCGTTGCAAGCGCGCGTGGCGCAACTGCTGCTGGCCAGCAAGGATTGAATCGTGAAGACGCGTGCCCAACAGAATGCATCGGTCGAACACGTGGGGCTGGTCTTGATTCGTGGCTTGTTGGTCCTCGCGCTGCTCGCATTTGCCTTGATGGGCACCTGCGGTGGTGTATTCAGCCTGCTTGACTTGCGAAGCGCGCATCCCGGCGAGTCCGAGTTCATCGGGATGCTCCCGTACGCATCCCTTGGCATAGGCGTGTTGGGCGTGGGCGCCTGCTGGAGCGTGTTGCGCTGGCTGCGTCGCCGACGCGAGGCTTCAAGGCTCGCTCAGTGATCCAAGACCCACCTCTGGCCGCGGCCGTTCACGCCCTGTTCGAATGGCTCGGAATGGCGGCGGGTGCCACGCTTTGGCGACGCTCCGTCCGAAAAACCCAATCGGACAACGGATCGCATGGCCTACTGGCACCGGGACGCTTCGCCGTGCTGTTGGGCCTGCTGATAGGGGCTGGTCTGGGGAACAAGCTCGTGTTCCTAATCGAGCGTCCGGACATCGCCATGCGCATTTGGCAAGGAGAGCCCTTGTGGCCGGGGCAAAGCATGGTGGGCGGATTGCTCGGCGGTTGGCTGGGCGTCGAATTGGCCAAGTGGTTCTCCGGTCAGACGCGTTCGACCGGCGACGCCATGGTGACGCCTTTGCTGTGGGGCCTGGGCATCGGCCGAATCGGCTGCCTGCTCGCCGGCCTGCATGACGACACCTACGGCCTGCCAACAACCGTGCCCTGGGGGCTGGACCTGGGTGACGGTCGGCCGAGACATCCCAGCGCCATCTACGAGATGCTGTTTCTAGCAGCCTGGGGCGGATTGCGCCGAATGGCCGCGCCGCGCTGGCCTGCCCGGGCTCCCGAGGGCTTGCATTTCAAACTGTTTGCAAGCGGGTACCTGCTCTGGCGCCTGCTCGGCGATGCGCTCAAACCGGTGCGCATCGCCTACCCTGGCGGCCTGTCCGGCATCCAATGGGTCTGCCTTGTGGGCCTCGCGATCAGCGGCTGGGCGCTGTGGCGGACTTGTCACTCCGCCATCGGGCAGAGCGATGTGCCGCCAAGCTCGGAACAGGTGCAAAACTCATGACCGGTCTGATCGCGGCCCTAGTCATTGTGGTGATCGTCGCGTTGGTGATCGTCCAAGCGACACTCCGGCCGGCAGGGCTGACGCGGGTGTTGCGCGTCGTCACCCTGCTTTCGCTCACGGCCACTGTCCTGGGCTTCGGCACCTGCGGGGTTTGGGGCACCTGGGCCGGCATCTCCATCGTGCGTCAGTTTGGATGGAACGGCGGCAACTCGTTCGCGCTTTTCTGTTTCGTCGCCAGCGGCATCGGCTTCCTGATCGTTGCCGCCAGCATCCGCAATATCCGGCAACTGTTGCGCCCATCCGCAGCACGGCCATCCGAGGCGGTCGATCGCGGCCCGAACCCATGACCCGCAAGACCCGCCCCTGGCTGTTCTACGACACCACCCAATCGGTCTGCACCACCTGCCTGCGCCAGGTCGAAGCCAAGATCCTGATCAAGGACGATCAGGTGTTCATGGACAAGTGGTGCCCGGTGCATGGCACCGAGCGGGTGCTGGTGGCCGACGATGCGGCCTACTACCGCCAGTGCCGCGAGGTCTACGTGAAGGCGCCGGAGATGCCGCAGCGCTTTGCCACCGAGATGCGCCACGGTTGCCCGTACGACTGCGGCCTGTGCCCGGATCACATGCAGCACAGCTGCCTGTCGGTGGTGGAGATCACCGACCACTGCAACCTGCGCTGCCCGACCTGCTACGCCAGCTCCGGCCCGGAGCGGCTGACGCACCGCTCGATGGCCGAAGTGAACGCCATGCTGGACGCGGTGATCGCCAGCGAAGGCGAGGCCGACGTGGTGCAGATCAGCGGCGGCGAGCCCACGCTGCACCCGCAGTTCTTCGAGGTGCTGGACGCAGCGCGGGCGCGGCCCATCCGCCACCTGATGCTCAACACCAACGGCATCCGCATCGCAGAAGAGCCGGGCTTTGCAGAGCGGCTGGCGAGCTACGCGCCGGCCTTCGAGGTCTACCTGCAGTTCGACTCGCTGCAGCGCGCGCCGCTGCTGGACCTGCGCGGCGCCGACCTGCGGCGCATCCGCACGCAGGCACTGGCGCGGCTCAACGAAGTGGGCCTGTCCACCACGCTGGTGATGACGGTCAAGCGCGGCGTGAACGACGAGGAGATCGGCGAGGTGATCCGCTTCGCGGCGGCACAGCCCTGCGTGCGCGGCGTAACGCTGCAGCCGGTGCAGGACGCCGGCCGGGTCGAAGGCTATGACGCGGCCAGGCACCGGCTGACGGTCAGCGAGATCCGCCGCCGCATTGCCGAGCAGTCCGGCCTGTTCACGCTGGAAGACGTGCTGCCGGTACCCTGCAACCCGGACACGCTGGCGATGGCCTATGCGCTGCGGGCCACGCCGGGCGGCGAGCTGCAGCCGCTCACGCGTTTCCTGGACCCGGCCGCGCTGGTGGAGGCCGCCAGCAACACCATCGTCTTCGAGCGCGACCCGGCGCTGAAGGACCAGGTCTTCCGGCTGTTCTCGACCAACCATTCGCCGCAGTCACAGGCCAGCTGCCTGTCGGAGCTGATGTGCTGCCTGCCGCAGATCAGCGCGCCGCAGGGCCTAGACTACCGGCACGTGTTTCGCGTGCTGATCGTGCAGTTCATGGACGCGCGCGGGCTGGACATCCGGGCGCTGAAGAAAAGCTGCATCCACATGGCGCTGCCCGACGGCCGCATGGTGCCGTTCGAGAGCCACAACCTATTCTACCGCGAGCCGGCCCAACAGGCGATGCTGGCCACGCTGCGCGGTGAGCTGGACGTGCTGCATGCGCAGCGCCGGGATGCGCCACGCGGCGCGCTGTCCATCAAGCCAGCGAGTTGCTGAGCACGCCAGCGGCCAGCTTCTCAGGCAGCGCGGTGATGTCCGGCAGCGAGCCGCTGCTGCGCGGCACGATGGCCAGCGTGACGATGAGCTCGCTGCTGAAGGTGATGCGGGACGAAGTGTCAGAGCCGGAGTCGAACAGCACGGTGCTGTGGTCGCCAGTGGGCGTGAGGCGCACGCGGTAAGTGCCGGCCTCGACGGCGACGAAATCGCCCAGGTTGCCGATGGCGGAGATGGTCGCAGTGGGCGTCAGGTCGGCCAGGCTACTGGTGTTGCTGATGTACAGGTCCAGCCCGTCCAGCAGCGGCGCGGCGTGCAGCAGGCGCACATTGAAGTAGCCGCTGGACGGGGCCGAGTTGGACTCCTCGATGCGCCGAAAGGCCATGCCGGCGCTCAGCGTGCCGTAGGCGATCACGGTGTTGTAGGTGTCGGCATTGAAGCTGTAGGCGGTCGACGGGCCCGTGGTGCCGCTGGTCGAAAACAGCGCGAGCGCGCGGCTGCCGCTGTCGATGCTGACGTAGTCGCTGGTCGTTCCGCCATAGGCGAGCGACGAGATCACGGTGCTGCCGTCAACCTGCAGCCTGGCGGTCTCGAAGTCGACCGTGGCGTTGACCAGGCGCAGCGAAGCGGTGTCGCCATCGTCGGCACCGCCGCAGGCTTGCAGCGCCAGCAGGCTGCCGCCAGCGACGATGCCGGCTGCGGCTTGCAGCACGCGGCGGCGCGTGGGCAGGGCCGGCTCGGCGGCGGAGACAGGACTGGAACGGAGACGGGACGGCAAGGGCATGGACAACTCTTTGGGCAACGGGAAGGCGGACTGCCTTCACTGTCGCCGGGTCATTTCGCTGCAGTGCGTTGCCGATGGCAAAGATCTGTGAAACAGGGAACTCTGCAGCGGCCCGCAGCGGTCGCCTTAAAATCGTGGGTTCCGACTTTTGGTCTGCCTGGAAAGAGCCCTGCCGTGTCCGCCACCATCCTGCAAAAACTTCCCTCTGGCGAGCGCGTCGGCATCGCCTTCTCCGGTGGCCTGGACACCAGCGCCGCGGTGCACTGGATGCGCGCCAAGGGCGCCATTCCCTGCGCCTACACGGCCAACCTGGGCCAGCCCGACGAGAGCGACTACGACGAGATCCCGCGCAAGGCGCTGGCCTACGGTGCCGACATCGCCCGCCTGATCGACTGCCGCACGCAGCTGGTCAACGAAGGCATTGCGGCGATCCAGTCCGGCGCCTTCCACATCTCCACCGGCGGCGCGACCTACTTCAACACCACGCCGCTGGGCCGCGCCGTCACCGGCACGATGCTAGTGGCCGCGATGAAGGAAGACGGCGTCAACCTCTGGGGCGACGGCTCAACCTACAAGGGCAACGACATCGAGCGCTTCTACCGCTACGGCCTCTTGGTCAACCCCGCGCTGAAGATCTACAAGCCCTGGCTGGACCAGACCTTCATCGACGAGCTGGGCGGCCGCAAGGAGATGAGCGAATACCTCATTGCCAACGGCTTCGACTACAAGATGAGCGTGGAGAAGGCCTACAGCACCGACTCCAACATGCTGGGCGCCACGCACGAGGCCAAGGACCTGGAGTTCCTGAGCGCCGGCATGCAGATCGTCAAGCCCATCATGGGCGTGGCTTTCTGGCGCGAGGACGTGGCGGTCAAGGCCGAGCAGGTCACGGTGCGCTTCGAGGAAGGCGTGCCGGTGGCGCTCAACGGCGTGCAGTTCGCCAGCGCCGTCGCGCTGTTCGAGGAAGCCAACCGCATCGGCGGGCGCCACGGCCTGGGCATGTGCGACCAGATCGAGAACCGCATCATCGAGGCCAAGAGCCGCGGCATCTACGAAGCCCCGGGCATGGCGCTGCTGCACATCGCCTACGAGCGCCTGGTGACCGGCATCCACAACGAAGACACGATCGAGCAGTACCGCATGAACGGCCGCAAGCTCGGCCGCCTGCTCTACCAGGGCCGCTGGTTCGACCCTCAGTGCATGATGATGCGCGAGTCGGCCCAGCGCTGGGTGGCGCGTGCGGTCACCGGCGAAGTGACGCTGGAACTGCGCCGCGGCAACGACTACTCGATCATGAACACCGACAGCCCGAACCTGACCTACGCGCCCGAGCGGCTGTCGATGGAAAAGGTCGAGGACGCGCCGTTCACCCCGGCCGACCGCATCGGCCAGCTGACCATGCGCAACCTGGACATCTCAGACACCCGCGCCAAGCTGGGCATCTACAGCCGCGTCGGCCTGCTGGGCACGGCGGAGAGCAGCATCGGGCTGATCAGCGCGCCGGCCAAGGACTGAACGCGACATGCACCCATCGGTGCATGTCGCGCATGGTCAGGGGAGACTCGTACCTCGGTTCAGCCAGACCACGGAGGTGGCCAGCCCCTCGTAGTATCCGGGTGGCATCGCAGTACCGATCACCAATACCCGGTCCGGGAAAACCAATTGCACGGCGTACTTTGGCGACGCGAACCTGACGGTGGACACGGGGGTCGAAGCCAGCGCTGCGGCGCTGGTATCCATCCAATGCAGTTGGGCCACCAGGTCCGTGTCGGCAGAGTCGGGCCATAGCAGCTCCAACGACACGTCCCCGAGCAGCACCACCCGGTTGTCCAGCGCACGAGCGGCCCGGTAAGCGGCGATTGACGCGATGCGCTCGTCGCCCAGATTAGCGGTCGAACGCACCGGGCTGAAATTCGAGTCAAGTCGAAGGCCCCCGACCCCCGTCACGCCAGTCGTGAATGGCAACTGAGGCCACAACAGGGCTCCACCATCCGCCAGACTGAACGGCGCCACGAGGGCGGCTCCGTCGGAGAAGCCTCCAGCCAGGCTCACGCTGCTGGCACCTGCGGTGACGCTGGCGCTGGTCATCATCAGTTCTTTGACGCCACCCGTCGTGCGCATCCAGGTCGCCAACGCCGACCCATGGCCTGCGGAGAGGCCCGAGATCAAGAAGAAGTCAGAGCCTGAAGCGCGCATCAGGAGTTGCTCAGGCGCCAGCGGCTGGCCGTTGAAGTCGAAGGCCTGAAGCACCAGGTCGTTCACGAAGCCCACACCCACGTTCACCCAGGTGCGGGGCCACATAACCCAAAGCGTGCTGCCATCCACCGCAGCGGCGAATTGATTCTTGATGGTTGGCTGGAACACTGTTCCCGACAGATCGATAGCGATGCTCCCCACCGCCACTTGGACGGCGCCGTGCGCATCCAGCTTGGTGACCTTGACCACAGGACTGCCGGCATTCGGATCGTCCTGTGCCAGATAGAGCAAACCACCCGCATGTTGGACAAAAACAGCCTGATAGGGGGTTGGCGAGCTGATGAAGTCGAGTTGCCGCGTGCCGGTCACTTCACCTCGCAGGTTCAGCTCGCTGGCCGTGACCCCGGGGGTGAGCCCATCCGGTGCGGAAGTGAGCAGCAATGCATGATCCGCAAAGGCAAATGCCTGGAAGCCAATGCCCGCGCTGAGCCGTTGACCAGGAAACAGTGCACTGCTGTCCGGCACGAAGGTCGGCGTGATCGCCATTGCGCCAAGCCCGCTCTCCAGCCCGTCCCAGCTCGCGATCTGCTCATCGGCCTCCTCGATCCCGCTGCCCGCGGCATTCGGCCCCGTGGTGCGCTGACGAACAATCCCCACGCCTGCGGCATACCAGACCTGGCGGGTCAGCGTGACCACGTTCGAGAACTGCTGGTTGCTGCTGTATTGCAGGCGACTGACCACCGTCGTGTCCACGAGAACCGTGTCCATGGTCGGCAAGTTGGGCAAGGAGAGCGACTCCTTGCCGATCACGCTGGCGTATATGGCCACATCCATCGCGTCCGCCTTGCCGTCAAGGTCGCCGTCGTAGTTACTGGTCGCGTAGTGCCGATCAAGCACCGTGTACTGCTCACCCCGGCGGACCGGAGAACGGAGTTCAACAAGCGAGAGTGCTTCCGCGTTGCCCAGGCCCGTGAAGTCCACCGTGGCCGGCGTCGCGACGGTGCCTGCACTGATCTGCACCGTCTGGCTGGCGGACCCCGCATGGGCATCATCGGTGCTGGACTCTGAAACCTCGCCCGCAGCGGTCAGGCTCTGTGTGACGGTGTTGGTGTAGGCAGTGGCGTCAGCGCCCGAAAAGGCCTTGTAACTACCACGATAGGTCCAGGTCGCCTGGTCCCGCATCGGTCGGAAAACGCTGGCATCGGTCGCCAGCGTCGCACCAGGAGTTACAGCCGCGGGCAACAGCCCGCTGGTCGTGCGTGTATCGCCACCACCTCCGGCGTCGCCCCCACCGCCTCCGCCACAGGCAGCCAAGCCTGCCAGCACAACCCAACACGCCAGTCGAACAATTTTCGGCTTCACAGCCACCTCCCTGCCTCATTGAATAAGCGAAACCCACAGCACTGTTGCCAGCAGGCAAAACAGATTTTGCCTGTCAGTTCGCCTTCGCAACCAGCTTGGTGAAGAAGCACCTGATCCATCACCGCCAACGCGACGCACCGCCTGAAAGTGGGATTGCCACCTGCCAGCGCCGCTGGCAGCATGCCGCGCTGACACGACAACACAGGCGCCGATGCGCGCCGCCAAGGGAGTTTGCATTGGAAGATCTCGACAAGCTGAACCGGCTGGCCGCCTCGCATGGCGCGCTGCAGCGCGGCACCGGCATGGTCTCGGGCGTGATTGCGCTGAGCCTGGCCATCCTGTGTTTCCTCGGCGTGCTGGCCTTCCACTTCCCGCAATACCTGACGACGCCGCAGTTGCGCCAGTCGTACGACGTGGCGGTGATCCGGCAGATCATGCTGGGGGCGCTGGCGGTGTCGGGCGGCATCGCGCTGTTCAACATCCTGTTCGGCCGCGCACGCTGGCTGGCTTTCAGCGCGTTTGCGCTGGTCGGCCTGTGCCTGCTGCTGGGCGGGCACAAGGTGCCGGTCAACGACTTCCCGGACAACACGCCCTACATCGGGCTGGACTGGTTCATCCTGGACCTGCTGGGCTCGACGCTGATCTTCGTCTTCATCGAGAAAATGTTTGCGCTGCGGCGCGAGCAGCCGGTCTTCCGCGCCGAGTGGCAGACCGACTTCCACCACTTCATCGTCAACCACCTGGTCGTCGGCTTTGTGCTGCTGGCGACCAACCTGCTGGTGCACAAGCTGTTCGGCTGGGCGGCGAAGGATGGCATCCGTGGCTGGGTCGAATCGCTGCCCTTCCCGGTGGCGCTGTTCCTGATCATCCTGGTGGCCGACCTGGTGCAGTACTGGACCCACCGCGCGTACCACGAGGTGCCGCTGCTGTGGCGGCTGCATGCAGTGCACCACAGCGTGAAAAGCATGGATTGGCTGGCCGGCTCGCGCCAGCACATCCTGGAGCTGCTGATCACGCGCACGCTGGTGCTGGCGCCGATCTATGTGCTGGGTTTCAGCAAGGAAGTGATCGACGCCTACATCGTCGTGGTCGGCTTCCAGGCGGTGTTCAACCATGCCAACGTGAGCGTGCGGCTGGGGCCGCTGCGCTACCTGATCGTCACGCCGAATTTCCACCACTGGCACCACAGCCAGGACGACGAGGCGATCGACAAGAACTACGCGGCGCACTTCGCGTTCCTGGACCACATCTTCGGCACTGCCGTGAAGTCTGACCGGCCGTGGCCGGGCCAGTACGGCGTGTTGGGCGACTACGTGCCAGACGGCTTCTGGAAGCAGGTCGCCTTCCCGTTCCGCTGGAAGGGCTGAGGTGGCCCTCTACAGGTAGCGCATGCCGCGCCGGCCGGTGGCGCGCGGCGATACCACGCCGATTCCCGTCGGCGCCCGCCAGCGCCGCACCTAGATTGGCGAGGTGTTCCACTCCCGCACGCCTTGCTGGCGTGACTCCGCGTGAAGAAATCCATCCTGGCCGCCGCATTGCTCGCTGCCACCACGGCCTTTGCTGCAGCCCCATCGGCGCCGGACCTCACGACGCCCGCCGGTTTCCAGCGCAGCTGCGCCGAGATGCCTGTGAGCGCCCCCAGACCTGCCGCTGCGCGTCAGGCCCCCCAAGGGGGCCAAGAAAACTCGGGAGCGGCCCTTCGTTTCCTTGAGAGCGCCGACAGCCTGCCCAATGACGACGCCCGCCTGGCCTGGGTGATCTGCCGCGACGTGGACCAGGTGCGCGACCTGATCACCTGGGGCACGCAAGGCATGGCGATGCTGGACAAGGCGCATCCGAGCAAGGAACAGGTGGTGGCGGAGGTCACGCGCAAGGTCGACGAGCTGCGCGAGCAGCTGCGGCGCTCGCGCCTGCAACTGCAGCGGGTGCAGTTGGGCAAACGCACGTCCTTGCTGATCGCGCCCGGCCAGTGGCAACTGGACCTGAACGGCAACGGCCAGCAGGAGGCCTGGGAGACCTGGTTCTTCGCGCTGCCGCGGCCGCATGACGGCGCTTCGCAACCGCGGCTGCCGGACAACGACGAGGACCGCTACCGGCGCGAGTTCGACGCCAACGCGCTGATCCGCCTGGACCAGAGCGACGTGCTGTGGGCGCTGTCGTACCACCAGTTCCTCGAAGGCCTGCTGACAACCGTGCGCGCGTTTGACTTCGACACCGACCACGGCGAGCTGGTGCTGAGTCGCCCGGCCTTGCTGCGCAGCGCGCACGGCCTGATCGCCGCCGGCCTGGCGACCTCCGAGCAACTGCGCCGCAGCGTGCTGGCCGAGACCGACGACGAGCACGAATGGGTGGCCAACCCACGGCAGAAGAGCAGCGTGTTTCCCATCCCGATCACCGCCGCCGATTTCGAGACCTGGCGCGCGCTGCTGCAGGAACTGGACGCCGTGTGGCAGGGCCGGCACCTGCTGCCAACCACGCGCGGCGGCCGCGGCCTGCTGGCCAGCACCGCGCCGGTGTGCCCGGCGGGCCAGGGGCTGGACGTGGCACGGCTGTTCAAGTCACCGCCACCAGTGGGCACACGCGTGGGATTCGACCGGATGCCGGCGCTCAACAACCAATCCTGCCGCACTGTGGACGCCACGCACCCGCTGAGCAATCTGTCCACGCGCCTGGACCGCACGGCCAGCGAGGCCGGCGGCATGGCCGCATTGCGCTACCTCTATTGGGTCAACTGAGGCGCCCGATCAAGGCCTGCTCAGTCGCGGCTCAGCCAGCGCTTGAGCAGCCGCACCCAACGGCCCATTCGGCGCTTGACGACCCGCGCCGCGCGCCACGGGCGCGAGGCGCGCACCTGGGCCAACAGGCGCTCCTTGAACACGGTCCAGCGTGCGTAGTTGCGGGCGAACCAAGCCAGGCGCATCAGCGCCGGCTGGGTCAGCGTGAACAGGCGCGCGACGATGGCCGTGCCGGCCACCTTGGCCGCGACGATGACCAGCGTGCCCAGCAGCGCATGGCCGCGACTGATGGCAAACAGCGCCAGCAGCTTGACCGGCAGCAAGGCCAGCGTGGGCAGCGCAAACAGCGCCAGCGCGCCATACGGCGGCAACGACTCGATCCAGCGGCCAATCCAGCGGAAGCCCGGCCACTGGCCGATGCGCGCCATCGCGCGTTGCAGCGGCTCCCAGCCCCATTCCTCGAACAGGATCAGCGCCGCCAGCGGCCACTCCCACAGGCCGCGCACAAAGCGGCGCCAGAACGGCTTGCGGTGAGGTGGACGCGGCGGGGGGCTGCTGTGCAT
>NZ_VIDT01001059.1 GCF_006519715.1 Ideonella azotifigens | reverse complement strand
TGATTTCGAACGACGATGAGGTGGCGTATCAAGCGGCCTTGTCGGGCGCCGGTCTCACGGTGCTGCCCGATCTCGCCTTGACCGCCCGACTGCACGGTGGACAAATGCGCCGAGTGCTGGCCCCCTGGGTCAGCGCCGACGAGTTGAAGCTCGTGGCCACAATGCCCAGCCGGCAATTCATGCCTTTGCGCACCCGCATCTTCCTGGAATTCTTCGTCCAGCACGCCCGCAAAGTCGCCGCATCGCCTCCGATCTGAAATTGGCAGTTCAATCCTCAGCCGGGGGTTGCGTAAGCTGCCATGAAGACCCGCACAGCCTCGCGCAACAGCGCCTTGTTCTCGCGTGCGTCGGGCATCTCCAGCATCAGCAGGCCGCGAATATGGCCATCCCCCAGGAACATGGCCAGGAACAGATCGGCCGCCAAGCGTGGGTTTTTCACTGCCATTGTTCCGGCCTCGCTCGCGCGGCGCAGGTACGCGGCGAGCTCGTTGTTCAGTCGGTCCGCTCCCTGCCGGTAGAACGCTCGGCAGGCTTCGGGATACGCGCTGGCAGCGCCGTAGACCGAACGAAACTTGCCCAGGGCGTCCTCTTCGCGCGTCAGTGCCAGGAACTGTTCGCCGACAGCGAGCAGCGCCTTGCGCGGCTGCAGCGGATCCAGCGCTTCAACACCGGCAGAGCCACCCATCACACGGTCGGTGCGGTCCTGCACCACCGCCTCGAAAAGCCCTTCCTTCGATCCGAAGTGGCTGTAGATGGTCATCTTCGAAACACCCGCCTCCGCAGCGATGGCGTCCACGCTGGCGCGCTCCAGGCCATGGGCGAAGAAGTGGCTGCGGGCTGCTTCCATGATGCGTCGCAAGCGCTCGGGGTCGCGCGGTCGGCCGCGACGCGCGGGAGGCGGCGCGGGTTCGTCGTTTTGTGCCATTGAATGTGTTTGTGGACTTGACAGTCCATTATATGCCGCTAGACTTGCTGTACTAGTAAGTCCACTAAATGCAGGAAACACATGACGCCTCCATTGCATCGCAGCCGTGCCGTCCGCATGCGATCCAGCCGTTCCACGGTGGCCGCGTTGGCAGTGACGCTCCTTTCCGCCTGCTCGGCCCCGCAGCTTCGGGCCCCGTCCCCATCCGTGCCGCTGGCTCCCACCTTCATGAACGACCCGGCATCCGCCGCCGCCACGCCTATCGACGATGCCTGGTGGCGCAGCTTCGGCGACCCCACGCTGACCAGGCTCGTCAGGGACGCCTTGTCGACCAATCAGGACGTGGCCATGGCACTCCAGCGCGTCGCCCAGGCCCGCGGGGGCGCGGATGCCCAGGCCTCCCGCCTGTGGCCGACGGTGG
>NZ_VIDT01001058.1 GCF_006519715.1 Ideonella azotifigens | reverse complement strand
GCGGCAACGGCGGCGACACCGGCATTGGCCCTGAGAGCCCGAGTGGCGAGCCGCCCAGCGGTGGCATTGGCGGCAGCGGCAACCTTGCAAGTGCCAGCGCGAATGCGACCGCGACCGGTACCAACGCCGCCGAGGCGACGGCGCTTGCCGTGGGCGGCTCGGGTGGAACCGGAGGCCCCAACTGGAACTCCGAAGCTTCGGGTGGCTACGGCGGCCCCGTCACCGCCGTCGATGCCAGCGCCTTTTCCGGCAGCGGCAAGGTCATGGTCAGCGCCACCGCAGTGGGCGGCAATGGCGGAAATGGCATCGACGGCTACTCACCGACGAACGGCGGCAGCGGTGGTTCGGCGTCGCTGGTCAATGCAGTGAGCGGCGGCACCGCTGGTCAGCTGACCCTCATCCAGGCCGCGCAAGGCGGCTCCGGCGGCAAGGGCGGTGGCACCTATTCCGTTGGCGGCATGGGCGGCGACGCCAGCAGCACCCTGACCCGGGTCGACACGCTTGCAGCCTCGCAGATCGTCACGGTGAGCGCTCAGGGCGGACACAGCGGCACTGGCCTGAACGGAGACTTGCGCAGCGGCGATGCGCTTGCAACTGCCGACGTCAGCGGCGTCGGCGATCTGTCGCTCACGACCACCGCCACAGGCGGCAACGGCAACTCCACCGGTGGTGCGGCCAGCGCATCGGCACGTGGCAGCGTCAGCGGCGCCGGCCAGGTCACGGTGGTTGCCGATGCAGTGGGAGGGCAGGTCAGCTTGAGAAACGACGACCCGCATGGCGGCACCGCGAGCGTCCAGGCCAGCGGCCAGTCCGGCAGCGGCGCAGTCAGTGTGACGGCACGGGCGCGAGGCGGTGATGGCGGCGCCGTCAGGGGCAAACCGGGCGCTGGCGGCGCGGAGGTGTGGCTCAGCAATGCCGCCGTCGGTACCACCACCGGTGCCTTGTCGCTGTATCAGCGTGCCCAGGGTGGGGACGGCGGCGCTGCGCAGTACTACATCGGCGGCTCGGGCGGGGCGGCGACATCCGAGTTGAGCGAGCAGAACCAGACGGCCAGTTCGGTCTTTCTGCGCTCGGAGGCCCAGGGCGGGCGTGGGGGCGACAGCTCGGAGAGCGGCGAACTGGTCGGTGGTGGAGCGGGAGCCGATGCCTATGCCTCCGCTGCCGGCTCCGGCATTGGCATCCTGCAGGTCGAGGCGCTGGCCCAGGGAGGTGCCGGAGGCAACGAGCTGTCCTCCGGCGACGGTGGTCAGGGCGGCCGCGCCACGTCGACTGTCGGCGGCGAAACCCTTGATGCTCTGGCGACCCAGCGTTCTGCCATGGCGACCGGCGGGGCTGGTGGTACTGGC
>NZ_VIDT01001057.1 GCF_006519715.1 Ideonella azotifigens | reverse complement strand
CGCCAACATCAACCACCCCGAACTGGAACCGATGGCCATCGGCCGCAACTTCCTGGTCAAGGTCAACGCCAACATCGGCAACTCTGCCCTGAGTTCCGGCGTGGAGGAAGAGGTGGGCAAGCTGGTGTGGTCGCTGCGCTGGGGCGCGGACACGGTGATGGACCTGTCCACCGGGAACCACATCCACACCACGCGCGACTGGATCGTGCGCAACAGCCCCGTGCCCATCGGCACCGTGCCCATCTACCAGGCGCTGGAGAAAGTGGGCGGCGTGGCCGAGGACCTCAGCTGGGCGATCTTCCGCGACACGCTGATCGAGCAGGCCGAGCAGGGCGTGGACTACTTCACCATCCACGCCGGCCTGCGCCTGCCCTTCATCAACCTCACGGCCGACCGCCGCACCGGCATCGTCTCGCGCGGCGGCTCCATCCTGGCCAAGTGGTGCATCACGCATCACAAGGAGAACTTCCTCTACACGCACTTCGAAGAGATCTGCGAGATCATGAAGGCCTACGACGTGAGCTTCTCGCTGGGCGACGGGCTGCGGCCCGGCAGCCTGGCGGACGCCAACGACGAGGCCCAGTTTGCCGAGCTGCGCACGCTGGGCGAGCTGACCAAGCTCGCGTGGCAGCACGACGTGCAGACCATGATCGAAGGCCCAGGCCACGTGCCCATGCACCTGATCCAGGCCAACATGGACGAGCAGCTGAAGCACTGCCATGAGGCACCTTTTTACACGCTGGGCCCGCTGACCATCGACATCGCCGCCGGCTACGACCACATTGCCAGCGCCATCGGCGCCGCGATGATCGGCTGGATGGGCACGGCCATGCTCTGCTACGTCACGCCCAAGGAACACCTGGGCCTGCCGGACCGCGACGACGTGAAGCAGGGCCTGATCGCCTACAAGATCGCTGCGCACGCCGCCGACGTCGCCAAGGGCCACCCAGGGGCCCGCGCACGCGACGACGCGATAAGCGCCGCGCGCTTCGAGTTCCGCTGGGAAGACCAGTTCAACCTCGGCCTGGACCCGGACACCGCGCGCAGCTACCACGACGAAACCCTGCCCAAGGAGGCAGCCAAGCACGCCCACTTCTGCTCCATGTGCGGCCCCAAGTTCTGCTCGATGAAGATCACGCAGGACGTGCGCGACTACAGCGAGGCGCAGAAGAAGGAGGCCGAAGCCGGCATGGCCGCGAAGTCGGCGGAGTTCAAGGCGGCGGGCGGCGAGTTTTACATTCCCATCCAGCCGGCCTGAGCGATGGCCAGCATCGCCACCGCGGGCCAAACCGGCCTGCATGTCGCCATTGCAGGCGCCGGCCTGCTGGGGCGGTTGCTGGCCTGGCGGC
>NZ_VIDT01001056.1 GCF_006519715.1 Ideonella azotifigens | reverse complement strand
ATGCCAGCAGGTGCTCGGCGAACTTCTGGGCCAGCCGGTCATGGCCGCTGAGCGCGCGGGTGTTCTGCTGGCGCGACTCGGCCAGCAACTGGATGCCGGCGTCGGTCAGCCGCAGCGCCTCGCGGCCATCGGCATTCACCTGCAGCACCAGCAGGCCGGCGGCCAGCAGGTCGATCTCTATGCCGTCCTTGCAGGGCCAGCCGGCCGAGCGCCAGACCTGCATCAGCCGCGTGCGGTGCACGCGGGTCAGTGAAGGCGGCGGGGGGACTGGGGCCGAAGTAGGCGGGAGGGTCATTGGCGTCGAGGGAGCCAGCAGGCTCGGCGAAGGCGGCAGCAGGGCCGCGGCGGCAATGGACAGGTCCGACATGGACACTGATTATAAATACAGTATTCCACGCTTCGCGAGCACTGCTTGGGCCGTCCCGGTCCGGAAGGTGGAAACCCCGCGTTGACAGCATCGCGGGCCGGGGCGATGGTCCCCCCATGCACTCTGCCCAACGCGAGCACATTGCCACCGTGATGCAGGTGGCCGACCTGGGGGTGCAGGCGCAGGCTGCGCTGCGCCACGAACAGGTCATCCGCGACTCCTGGCACCGCTGCGTGCACGAGCACCAGCTGGACCCGACGCGCATGCAGGAAGCGGTGATCCTGCCGCAGGGCCAGTTGCGCGAGCACCAGGACCAGATGGAGGCCTTCATCCACATCGCCCGGCGCGGGCTGGAGACGCTGTACCAGCAGGTCGCAGGCCTGGGTTATGTGGTGCTGCTGACGGACGCGCGCGGCGTGACGGTGGACTTCATCGGCGACCTGCAGATGGAGCCGGGCCTGCGCAAGGCCGGGCTGTACCTGGGTGCGGACTGGAGCGAGCAGCATGCCGGCACCTGCGGCGTGGGCACCTGCATCAGCACCGGCGAGGCGCTCACGGTGCACCTGGACGACCACTTCGACGCGACCCACATTCCGCTGACCTGCACCACCAGCCCGGTCTATGACGCGCGCGGCGAGCTGGCGGCGGTGCTGGACATCAGCGCGCTCAGCGCCGCCGGCCCCAAAGGCAGCCAGGGCCTGGCGCTGCAACTGGTGAAGCTGTACGCGCAGCAGATCGAGAGCGCGGCCTTCCTGCAGCGGCACCGGCAAGACTGGGTGCTGCGCCTGTCGGCCGCGCCGCAGTTCGTGGACGTGAACCCCGAGTACCTGCTGGCGCTGGACAGCGCCGGCCGCGTGGTGGGTCACAACCGGCGCGCGCAGCAGGCGCTGCAGGGCACGCGGCCGTTGGTCGGCCAGATGTTCGATGCGCTGTTCGAGGTCCGCTTCGAGCAGATTGGCCGCTTCGTGATGGCCCAGCCCTCGGAC
>NZ_VIDT01001055.1 GCF_006519715.1 Ideonella azotifigens | reverse complement strand
CAATAACTCGGCCGTTCCTGAATTTCCAGGCGCCGCTTTTCAGCAATGCCGGTTCAGGATTCAGCGGCGGCCCTCTAAATCCTTGGTCGCCGCAAGCTCAGCAAAAATCCTCGTTTCGCCGACGCAGCCACCACCCGCCACATCTCGGACCGGCGTCAAGGAAAACGGTGCTTCCTTCGCGACTGCCGCAGCGCCGGCGCCCACGCAGTAGAAGGCCAAGACGACGGGTGACCAAGACCTGACAGTCATGGATTCACATGGTGTGCAAGACATACTGGAACCTGCTCGTATTCTGCAGCGACCTCAGAAACCTCTGCAAAGTCATAGAACGTTTACCGAGCCGTCATCGGAAACGTCTGGCACTCTGCTGAACCGATGACCGAGTTGAATAACCGTGGTGGAAATGCATACTTTCTCTTTTGTCAAAGGACGCAGTACCCCGGAGATCCAGTGTGTATTGGCGCCGGGCACGAAATATTATCAGATCGCGGAAATATCGCCTTTCAATTCAATTGCATCTCCGGCCGCTCGAGGTATGCTTTCATCCATCGCGGGCCACACTGAACATCAATTCAACCGCATCGTTTGAAAAGAGCCGCTCTCGGGCGACGTGTATATCCAAATGGCATCACAGGCACCGTCATCCACGCGCAAGGCATCGAGACCCGTTCTTTGAATGATGATCTTCTCCTTCGGGGAATAAGTCTGCACGATGCGACACAAGGCATCATCGGCCGAACAAGACTGATCCACTGAAGGAACGAGAGATACCACAGACAACTTCACCGAGTCATCGCGACAAAGGTCTAGGCTACCGGACCCGACACCCAAACGAACAATGTCAGTGGCCTTCGTACCATTCAGAGAGTGCAGCGCCAACTCGACGCCTCCCCTTCGATTTCGGCCTAGAACCACCGCCTGATCGCTCCCGATGGTCAAACGCGCAGTCGTTGGCGACGAGCATTCCCACTGTATTTCCTTATTTGAGCGGGATAGCTCAGAACACCAATCCACCCCAAACGCGGCACAGCCCCACAGGGCCAATACCGAACCTGACAGAAATCGAGCGATCATACGATTTAATATACTCACTCCAGCAACAGGTTGGAATACGAAGAGACTTCCCCAATCTTGTTGCGGTATCGGTACCACATTGACTCACTGCGGAAGTTCAATCTGAGCGGAAAGGGGAAGTCATGGGCGAGATTACACGAGGCGAGATAGTTCGGGTAGGCGCCCTCTTTCCGGCGGCAAAGGATGACAAGATCTCCTGGCGCACGCGCCAACGCTTTGGGCAGGCGAAGCTTGATCCACGAGTGGCCCATCTGCGTCACCTTGCCGTTGGTCTGGCGGATGAAGT
>NZ_VIDT01001054.1 GCF_006519715.1 Ideonella azotifigens | reverse complement strand
CCGAGCACCCCGAGTGAGGTCGAGGGCGTCAAGCCGGCGACCTTGGCGCAGTGTCACGAGATCATCGCGCAGCAGGCCCTGGAACTGGCCGAGTTGAGGCAGGCCGTGGCGCTGCTGGCCGAGCGGCTGAAGCTGGACTCGCACAATTCATCGAAGCCGCCGTCCTCAGACGGCCCGGGAGGCGCCAACCGAGCGCAGCGCCGCGCCAGTGGACGCAAGCGTGGCGCGCAAAAGGGCCACCCCGGCCCCTACCGTGCCTTGCTGCCGGAGACCGAGGTCAACGGGCTGCACGAGTGCATGTCGCCGCCGCAGTGCGAGTGCGGTGAGGCGGTGGCCGTGCGGGGCAAGCCGTATCGCCACCAAGTGTTCGACATTCCGCCCGCGGTGGCCGATGTCCAGGAGTACCAGTTGTACGGCGGCGTGTGTTCGGGCTGCGGCAAGCTGCATCGCGCGCCGTTGCCGGCCGGCGTGCCCAGCGGACAGATCGGCCCGCGCGCGCTGGCCATCATCGGTACGCTGGGCACCCGCCACCACCTGACGCAGTTCAAGATCCGTGACTTGCTGGCGCAGATGATGGGGCTGGACTTCAGCGTGGGCACCATCTCGCAGGCCCATGGCAAGGTGGCCCAAGCGCTCAAGGCGCCGGTGCATGAGGCCATCGGGTCACTGGCCAAGGCGCCGCTGGTGCACATGGACGAGACGCGCTACCCGCGAGAAGGCCAGACCAACTGGGTCTGGGCTGCGATCCAGCCACACCTGGCGGTCTTCAGCATCTTGCCCTCGCGCGCCCGGTATGTGATCCATGAGCTGATCGGACGCGAGCCCGGCGGCATCGTCGTGTTGGACCGGTATGCGGGCTATGCGTTCATCGATCCGCAGCGGCGGCAAGTCTGCTGGGCGCACCTGCTGCGAGACTTCAACCGGATCGGCCAGCGCCAGGGCTTGGCAGGGCGGATCGGGCGCCGCTTGCTCGGGCTGGGCTTTGTGCTGTTTCGCTGGCGCGAGCGGGGCAAGGCCGGCGCGCAGTTCGAGGCCTTGCAGCGCCGCGTTCACACAGCCTTGACCCGAGGGGTCGAACAGACCGGTTGCCCTCGCACGCAGGCCACCTGCCAGAACCTGCTCAAGCTCTGGCCGGCGCTGTGGGGCTTCGTGGGCAACCCGGCCGTGCCGCCGACCAACAATGAGGCCGAACGGTCGATCAGGTCCATCGTGCTCAAGCGCAAGATCTCCGGGCCGACCCGCTCCAAGCGCGGCGACGAGTTCATCGCGCGTGGCTTCAGCGTCGTCGAAACCTGCCGCAGGCAAGGCCGCGACTTGCTAGCCTACATGCATCAGGCGGTCATCGCCTGGATCGACAAGGC
>NZ_VIDT01001053.1 GCF_006519715.1 Ideonella azotifigens | reverse complement strand
GCGAGCACGCCGAGCTGAACAGCTGAGAGCCTTCGCACGGCCCGCAGGGACTGCCGTGAAAGGCCTTGCCGTGTCCACTGCCACGCCCCAACCCGCACTGCCTACAATCCCGGCTCCGGTGCGGTTTCGGCTGCGCCGGTGCGTTCTCAGGGCGGGGTGAAAGTCCCCACCGGCGGTATCCGCGCAAAGGCCTCCCGGCCCGAGTGCGGGAGCCCGCGAGCGCCTGCGGCCTCACGGCGGCAGGGTCAGCAGATCTGGTGCGATGCCAGAGCCGACGGTCACAGTCCGGATGAAAGAGACCGCAACATCCCGGCCACCAGGCCCGGGCAGCCGCTGCGTTGCCCTGGGGCCAGATGGCTGTGGTGGCGCGCGCCCTGATTCTGGCCAACCCCTCAGATTTCGAGGTTTCCCATGAATCAGCCTGCTTCTGCTTCTTCCCTCTCCACGTCCCACGCCAAGGCCGGGCCGACCCGCATCGCGCTCATTTCGGCCGGCTGGCATGCCGACATCGTCGGCCAGGCCCGCGAATCCGCGCTGGCCGAGTTCGAACGACAAGGCCTGCCGCGCTCGCAGGTCGAGCTGTTCGAGGTGCCCGGCGCCTTCGAGATCCCGCTGCATGCGCAAGCGCTGGCCCGCAGCGGCCGCTTCGACGCGGTCATCGCCTGCGCGCTGGTGGTCAACGGCGGCATCTACCGCCACGAGTTCGTCACGTCGGCCGTCATCGACGGGCTGATGCGCGTGCAGCTGGACACCGGCGTGCCGGTCTTCTCCGCCGTGCTCACGCCGCGCGACTTCCACGAGCACGACGAACACCGCCAGTTCTTCCACGCCCACTTCGTCAAGAAAGGCACCGAGGTGGCCCAGGCCTGCCTGCGCACCCTCGCCAGTCTCAAGGCGCTGGCGCAACTGCAGCATTGACGCAGCGCTGACGGCAACAAACGTTTGGCAGGGCCGGTCTACCATCGGGTTTTCCGTAGCCCCTCTGCCATGCCGCCTGCCCAGGAGTTCGCTCACCCGGTCCCCCACCTCCCCCGGCGCCCCTGGCGGCTGACGGTCTTCGTGCTGCTGGCCCTGGCGCTGGTCTGGCTGCGGCCCATGGACCAGCTCGCCGAGCGCTACACCGACCAGGGCTGGAAACGCGCGCTGACCACCTTCGCCGCAGCCCGCCTGCTCAACGGTGCGCTCAGCCTGGCCCGCGAGGTCGAAATCACAGGCACGGTGCTGGGCGTGGGCGGCTCGTTCCACCCTGGCGCGGTGCTGGCGCCGGTGGACGAACTGGTCGAGCAGTTTTCGTCGCTGATGCTGGGCGCCACGCTGTCGTTTGCGCTGCAGCGCCTGGTGCAGCAGATCTTCAGCGCCTGGC
>NZ_VIDT01001052.1 GCF_006519715.1 Ideonella azotifigens | reverse complement strand
AGGGCTGGCGCTGATTTCCGGTCCGGCCTGAAATCTTTTCCGGTCCAACCCGCATGGTGACGGAAGGCCCCGCGGCTAGCATCGCCCGGCAGGAGACCGCATGACCACCACCGCATGACCACCATCACCAACATCGAAGACCTCCGGGTCCTGGCCCGGCGCCGCGTGCCCCGCATGTTCTACGACTACGCCGACTCCGGCTCGTGGACAGAAGGCACCTACCGCGCCAACGAGGCAGACTTCCAGAAGATCAAGCTGCGCCAGCGCGTGGCGGTCGACATGGACAAGCGCAGCACCGCGGTGAAGATGATCGGCATTGACGCGGCCATGCCGGTGGCCATCGCACCGACCGGGCTGACCGGCATGCAGCATGCCGACGGCGAGATCCTGGGCGCACTGGCCGCCAAGCGCTTTGGCATCCCGTTCACGCTGTCCACGATGAGCATCTGCTCGATCGAGGACATTGCCGCGGCCACGCAGGCGCCGTTCTGGTTCCAGCTCTATGTGATGAAGGACCGCGGCTTCATCGAGCGCCTGATCGACCGGGCCAAGGCCGCCAACTGCTCGGCGCTGGTGCTGACGCTGGACCTGCAGATCCTCGGCCAGCGCCACAAGGACCTGAAAAACGGCCTGACCGCGCCGCCCAGGCTGACGATTCCCAACCTCATCAACCTGGCCACCAAGCCTCGCTGGTGCCTGGGCATGTTGGGCACCAAACGCCGCCAGTTCGGCAACATCGTCGGCCACGTCAGCGGGGTCGAGAACATGGGCTCGCTGTCGGAATGGACGGCCAAGCAGTTCGACCCGAAGCTGAACTGGGGCGACGTCGAGTGGATCAAACAGCGCTGGGGCGGCAAGCTGATCCTCAAGGGCATCATGGACGTGGAAGATGCCCGCCTGGCGGCTGACTCCGGCGCCGATGCGCTGATCGTCAGCAACCACGGCGGCCGACAACTGGACGGCGCGCAATCGTCCATCGAGGCGCTGCCTGCCATCGTCGCCGCGGTGGGCCCGCGCATCGAGGTCTGGATGGACGGCGGCATCCGCTCAGGCCAGGACGTGCTGAAGGCCTGGGCGCTGGGCGCGCGCGGCACGATGATTGGCCGTGCCTTCCTCTACGGGCTGGGCGCGATGGGCGAAGCCGGCGTGACGCGTTCGCTGGAAATCATCCAGCGCGAGCTGGAACTGACGATGGCCTTCTGCGGCCACACGCGCTTGCAGAACGTCGGAAAAGACATTCTTTTGCCGGGCTCTTTCCCGGTTTGAACCGGGCTTCGGCGCTTCATCCGGACCGGCGGCAAGCCGATAAGCCGTGTGGGTGCAAGCCGACCGCGCAGTGCGGCCGGCTGCCACCCGCCTGCCCA
>NZ_VIDT01001051.1 GCF_006519715.1 Ideonella azotifigens | reverse complement strand
CAGTGGCGGCACCCACGCCATCCGTTGCCGCCCAGCAGGCTGCAGAACCTGCCGGCGCGCTGGCCGACCCGATCCCACTGGCGGTGGGCGTGCTGATGCACCGATACTCGCTGCCCCGCACCGAAGCGCTGGCCCGGCTGGTGCGCCTGGCCGAAGCCGATGGGCGGAGTTTGGCTGCTCAGGCTGCGGCGCTGGTCGATGCGGTCGAACTGCTGGCTCGGCCTGGGAACGCTTGAACTTTTCCTGCTGAGGTGGGTGCAGGATCAGGCCGCCGGGGCGCATTGCTCCGCTCATGTCCCCCGCCCGGACTGCGTCCGTTCTCCTCCTTTACTTCGCTGCGCAACACGCCCCACCGTCCTGATCGGCACGGTGTTGGCTGTTCAGGGGGCAAACACCAGCGCTGCCGCAGAGGGCGTTGGGTGGCCGATGCAGTGAAGTAAAGGAGGAGCCGCAGGCGGGGGACATGAACGGAATCGGCTACCCGACGCCCTCTGCTCGCGCCGACCGACGAGAAAGAAACACTAGACCGTGAAGTAGAAGCGAGCGCCTTTGCCGACTTCCGACTCGGCCCAGATGTCGCCGCCGTGGCGGCGCAGGATGCGGCGTACCGAGGCCAGGCCGACGCCGGTGCCCTGGAAGTCTGTGGGGCTGTGCAGGCGCTGGAAGACGCCGAAGAGGCGGTCGGCAAAGCGCATGTCGAAGCCGGCGCCCTGGTCGGCCACGACATAGACGCGGCGGCCATCGGCCTGGCGTTCGCAGCGGAATTCGATCACCGTCTGCGGGTTCTGGCCGCTGTACTTCCAGGCGTTGCCCAGCAGGTTTTCCAGTGCAATGCGCAGCAGTGTGGGGTCGCCCTGCACCACCAGGCCGGCTTCGATGTGGATGCTGGCCTGGCGGTCCGGTGCTTCGCGGCGCAGGTCTTCGATGATGAAGCCGGCCAGCTGCGACAGGTCCACCGGCTTGCGCGCCAGCGGCTGCGACTGCAGGCGCGACAGCGCCAGCAGTGCGTCGATCATGCTGTTCATGCGCGCGCCGGCCGAGAGCACGCGGTCGACGTGGTCATTTCCGATGCGGTCCAGGAAGCGGCCGTAGTCTTCCTTGAGGATGCGCGCAAAACCTTCGACCACGCGCAGCGGCGCGCGCAGGTCGTGCGAAACCGAATAGATGAAGGACTCGTGATCGGCCGCGCTGATGGCGGCTTCTTCAGGCGCTGCGCCGGGCAGCGGGCGCAGCAGCAGCAGGCGGCCGGGTTGCTGGCCGGTTTCGCTGTCGAGTGGCAGCATTTCGAGCTGCCACTGGTCGGTGGTGGCACTTTGGCCCGGGGCCAGGCCTTCGATCACGCCGATCAGCTCGCGCGGTGCCTT
>NZ_VIDT01001050.1 GCF_006519715.1 Ideonella azotifigens | reverse complement strand
CGTGGGCCTGCAGCTGCAGCCCGAGACCGTGCACCTGTTCGACGCCGGTGGCCGCGTGACACGCACGGGTGTCGCCGTCGCCGCGACCCATTGAGATTCCTCTTCATTTCCCCCTTGCTTCCATGACCACCGCCTCTCCCTCCTCCGCCGAAGCCCCGTTCGTGATGCTGCACCTGGGCCTGGGCGCGTTCCACCGCGCGCACCAGGCTGTCTACCAGCAGGCGCTGCACGACGCCGGTGACCGCCGCTGGGTGCTGGCCGGCGGCAATATCCGGCCCGATGGCGCCGACACCATCGGCGCGCTGCAGGCCGCCGGCGGCGCCTACACGCTGGAAACCGTGTCACCGGCCGGCGAGCGGGTCTATCAGCGCATCAGCGCCATCACCCGCGTGATCGGCTGGGACGCGCAGCTGCAAGGCCTGGTCACCGCCGGTGCGGACCCACTGACTCGCATCGTCTCGTTCACCGTGACCGAAGCGGGCTACTACCTCGATGCAGACCACCAGCTGGACCTGAACTTCGCCGACCTGGCCGCCGATGTCGAAGCCCTCAAGGCGAACAAAGCCGGCACGACGATCTACGGCGCGCTGACGCAGATCCTGCGCGCCCGCATGCAGCAGGCCAGCGGCCCGGTCACGCTGCTGAACTGCGACAACCTGCGCCACAACGGCGACCGCGTGCGCAGCGGCCTGCTGCAGTTCATCGACCTGATCGGCGACAGCGCGCTGCGCGAGTGGGTGGAGGTCTGCACCACCTGCCCGAATGCGATGGTGGACCGCATCACGCCCCGCGCCACGCCCGCCGTGCGCGAGCGCGTGCTGGCAGCGACCGGCGTGGACGACGCTGCCGCGCTGATGGGCGAAAGTTTCATCCAGTGGGTCATCGAGGACCGCTTCGCCGCTGGCCGCCCGGCCTGGGAGACTGTCGGCGTGGAAATGGTTTCGTCGGTGGATGCCTACGAGGAAGCCAAGATCCGCCTGCTGAACGCCACGCACAGCTGCATCGCCTGGGCCGGCACGCTGGTCGGCCACACCTACATCCATGAAGGCACGCAGGACGCGGCCATCCGCCAACTGGCCTTCGACTACGTGACCAACGACACCATCCCGGTGCTGGACACGCCAGCCAAGCCCAGCCCGATCGACCTCGCCAAGTACCGCGACGTGGTGCTGGACCGCTTCGCCAACCCTGCCATTGCCGATACCAACCAGCGCGTGGCGATGGACGGCTTCTCGAAGATCCCCGGCTTCATTGCGCCGACGCTGCGCGAACGCCTGGCCGCGGGCGCCAGCATTGCCAGCGTGGCGATGCTGCCGGCGCTGTTCCTGGCCTACCTGCAGCGCTGGCATGCCGGCACGCTGCCGCA
>NZ_VIDT01000105.1 GCF_006519715.1 Ideonella azotifigens | reverse complement strand
AATCCGCCCAAGGGCGACGAGCTGAACAGTAGCCGGCCGCCATTGGCTTCAATGATCTGCCTTGGTCACCGCCGCCGCGGAACAGGAGCTGGCCCGCAGCCGTGCGCGCCGGCCCTTGATCGCCGCCGTGATGGCCAGCCTGTTCCTGGGGCTGGCCGTCAGCCTGTGGTTTTTCCAACGCAGCCAACAGGCCCTGACCCTGGCGCAGCAGCAAACCGAACGCGCCCAGGCGATCAACGATTTCCTGAACAAGGACTTGCTCCAGTCGGCTGACATTTCGGAGCGCGGCGCGCGCCTGTCCCTGTCCGTTCCCGAATTGCTTCAAAAGGCATCGGCGAGAGCGAGCGCAAGATTCAAAGGTCAGGACGCGGTAGAGGCCTCGGTTCGCATGCAACTGGGCCAGATGAATCTGAACATCAGTGCATTTCCACAAGCCGAAGCCGAGTTCCAACGGGCCTGGACCTTGCTGGAGGCGAGTCAGGCCAAGGAGGAAGGCATGCTGGCCCGGCTGGCACTGGCGCGGACCCTCACCCGCGACTCCAAGTTCGACGAAGCTCGGCGCTGGCTGGAAGAAGCCGAGCGGGACGCCGGTCCACAAGCCGCGCAGGGCTCGACCGAGGTCGCACTCCAACTGGCCCGCACACGCTTCACCCTGCTGTCATTCACCCACGAAACCAAGGCTGCACTGCCCTTCGGCGAACAAGCGCTGGCCCTGCAGGAACAACTGCATCCCGGCGACTTGGCGGACCGCGCAGGCCTGCGCAGGGACCTCGGCGACGGCTACTACCGAGCCAACCGGTACGACCGCGCCAAGGAACTGCTGACCGTCGTTCTGAAGCCGCCCTTCTCACCGGAGAGCATTGGCACGGTGGCCTTCGAAAGGGCTCGCCTGGCGCTGGTCAACGCCAGCATGTCGGATGCAGACGCAGACGCGGACCATGTGTTGTCAGATCTGGGACTGGTGCGGGACCGCATTGCCGCGGTATTGGGCCCGGACGAATACACGGTGAACACGGCGCGGATCTCCATGGCCGGCGTGCTGTCCGTCATGGGTCGGTTCGAAGAGGCCCGCAAGGAGAGTCAGGCGACCTACGACTCCTTGCTGCGCACCATGGGAGCCGACCACCAGGCCACGCGCATCTCGGCCATGAATCTCGCCGTGACCAACCTGCGGACTGGGCATGCCCGGCAGGCACTGGCAATGCTCGACGAGTTGCGGGCCTGGGCCGTGCAGACCTTCCAACACGAGGATCACGCCATGGTGTCAGGCATTGACTTCTACCGCGGGCAGGCCCTGAACGAACTCGGCCGGCCGGCCCTTGCCCTGCCGATCCTGGAGGCCCTGAAGGCCGATGCCATTGCCCAGACAGCGCCGGCAGCGGATTGGGCCTTCAAACTGCAGGGCGAACAAGGCCGTGCGCTCGCCCTACTGGGGCGCCCGGCCGAAGCCAGCCCGCTGCTGGAAGCGGCACTGGCCGGCATGAAGGCCAATGGCACTGCTGACTGGTTCCAGGCGCCCTTGCAGCAGGCGCTCCTGCGCGCCGGGTCGCGCAAGCCTGTTCCGCGGCGGCCCGAGAACCCGGCGGTCACTGCTTTATCAGGTTGACCCGGCAGTCTTCGACGTTGTCGTAGCCCCAGTTGATCAGGGTCAGCGTGTTGCCGTTCTGGCGGGCAGAAAGCAATTCGCCGTCATTGAAGCAAGTGAACCAATTCAAGTTGCCGGTGTAGCTGGTGGCCCCCCAAGCATATTCATCCACACCGGCGACCAGGTCCAGCTTGGCGGCCTTGAGCTTCGTTTCGTACGGATTGCCGCTGACCGGACCGCTGTAGAAAACGCCGATGTAGGTCCTGCCACTGCTGTCTGCGCAGTCCAGCTCGTACTCGGTGCGCCCCGCAAAAGGCGAGGCCACCAGCTTGCAGGTCGCACCGCCGAAGGCATAGGTCCCCGGCACAAACTCCGACTTCTTGACGTTGGGGGACTTCACCACGCCGGACATGCTCGCCTTGTTCGGCTTGCCATTGGTGTCATCGGCCTGAAGCACGATCTGGCCGTCCCAGTACTTGACCGTTCCGTCCGCCGCGACGCGGGTGGGCAGGCCGTAAAAATAGACTGTGTTGCCGATGCTGTAAGTGGTGGCGTTTTGCAGCATCACCTCGGAGGTCTGGGCGATGACCGGGGCCGACACGATCAGCGCGAGCGCGGCGGCGCATCCGCAGAAGGCCAGCCGGAATGTCTTTGGCATGAAGAATCTCCTTGAAGCAGTGGGTGCCACTCCCTGAAACCTGGGAGCGGGCCGGCCTGTCGCGACCGGGCCCCGCCAGTGTCCTGGCCGAGAGCCCAAGACGCGGCGGCCAGGCCCTCACGGATTCCTCACGGACACATCTCGAAGACGCGGGACACGCGGCGCATCCTTCAACCGGGCGCCACAGACGAAAAAAAGGACCCGAAGGCCCTTTTTTGATCGAACTGGCGACGCGCCTGTTCAGACCGCCGCTTGCGCATTGCGCAGCCGGATGTGCAGTTCGCGCAGCTGCTTTTCGTCGACCAGTGACGGGGCGCCGGTCAGCAAGTCCTGCGCGCGCTGGGTCTTGGGGAAGGCGATCACGTCGCGGATCGATTCGGCCTTGGTCATCAGCGTGATCAGCCGGTCCAGGCCGAAGGCCAGGCCGCCGTGCGGGGGCGCGCCGTACTGCAGCGCATCCAGCAGGAAGCCGAACTTGACCTGGGCGTCTTCCTTGCTGATGTTCAGCGCGCTGAAGACCTTGCTCTGGATCTCGGCGCGGTGGATCCGCACCGAACCGCCGCCCAGTTCCCAGCCGTTGAGCACCATGTCGTAGGCCTTGGCGATGCAGGCGCCCGGGTCGGTGTCCATCAGGTTCTCATGGCCGTCCTTCGGCGAGGTGAACGGGTGATGGGTCGCGTTCCAGCGGCCTTCGCCTTCGTCGTACTCGAACATCGGGAAGTCGACCACCCACAGCGGTGCCCACTTGTCCTCGAACAAGCCCTTGCTGCGGCCGAAGTCGCTGTGGCCGATCTTCACGCGCAAGGCGCCGATGGCGTCGTTGACCACCTTGGCCTTGTCGGCGCCGAAGAAGATCAGGTCGCCGTTGCACGCACCGGTGCGCGCCAGGATCTCGGCGATGGCGGCGTCGTGCAGGTTCTTCACCACCGGCGACTGCAGGCCTTCGCGGCCCTTGGCCACGTCGTTGACCTTGATCCAGGCCAGGCCCTTGGCGCCATAGATCTTGACGAACTCGGTGTAGCCGTCAATCTCGCCACGGCTCATCTCGCCGCCGCCCGGCACCTTCAGCGCCACCACGCGGCCGCCCTTGGTCGTGGCCGGTGTCGAGAAGACCTTGAAGTCCACGTCCTTCATGACCTCGGTCAACTCGGTGAACTGCAGCTTGACGCGCAGGTCCGGTTTGTCCGAGCCGTACTTGAACATCGCGTCGGCGTAGGTCATCACCGGGTAGACCGGCAGCTCCACATTCATCGCGTTGCGGAAGACGGTGCGGATCATGCCCTCGAACATGCCGCGGATCTCTTCCTCGTCCAGGAACGAGGTCTCGATGTCGATCTGCGTGAATTCGGGCTGGCGGTCGGCGCGCAGGTCTTCGTCGCGGAAACACTTGGTGATCTGGTAGTAGCGGTCGAAACCGGCCACCATCAGCAGCTGCTTGAACAGCTGCGGCGACTGCGGCAGCGCGAAGAAGTGGCCGTCGTGCACACGGCTGGGCACGAGGTAGTCACGCGCGCCTTCGGGCGTGGACTTGGTCAGCATCGGGGTCTCGATGTCGACGAAGCCGTTGGCGTCCAGGAACTTGCGCACTTCCATCGCCACGCGGTAGCGCAGCATCAGGTTCTTCTGCATCTGCGGGCGGCGCAGGTCCAGCACGCGGTGCGTCAGGCGCACGGTCTCGCTGAGGTTCTCGTCGTCCAGCTGGAAAGGCGGCGTGACGGAAGCGTTCAGCACTTCCAGCTCGTGGCACAGCACTTCGATCTTGCCGCTGGCCAGGTTGGTGTTTTCCTTGTCGGCCGGGCGTGCCCGCACCAGGCCCACGACCTTCAGGCAGAACTCGTTGCGCACCAGTTCTGCCGTCTTGAACATCTCCGGGCGGTCCGGGTCGCAGACGATCTGCACATGGCCTTCGCGGTCACGCAGTTCGATGAAGATCACGCCACCATGGTCGCGGCGGCGATGCGCCCAGCCCATCAGCGTCACGGTCTGGCCCATCAGCGCTTCGCTGACCTTGCCGCAGTATTCGGTTCTCATGAGTGCACTCCTGTGCGTCGGTATTCGGGGGAGCGGTCTACCGCGGCGCGAGATGCGCCGGGGGACCAGGAGGGAAAAGCTTGGGGTGGCCTGGGTGGGGTGATCAACCCTCAGGACTGAACGCGGGGCGTGTCGGCGCGTTCAGCCCACCCGATTGGGGTCGGCCCCCTCCGGCAACGGCAGCAGGCCGGCCGGGGGCGCAACCACGCCCATCGAGATGATGTACTTCAAGGCTTCGTCCACGCTCATGCTGAGCGGACGCACCGAGGCGCGCGGCATGATCAGGAAGAAGCCGGAGGTCGGGTTCGGCGTGGTCGGCACGTAGAGGCTGACATGTTCGCCGGCCAGGTGCTCGGCCACCTCGCCGCCGGGGCGGCCGGTGACAAAGGCGATGGTCCAGGATTCGGCATGCGGGTACTGCACCAGCACGGCTTCGCGGAAGGCATTGCCGCTGCTGGAGAACAGCGTGTCGGAGACCTGCTTGACCGAGCTGTAGATGGACTTGACGATGGGGATGCGGCCCATCAGCATGTCCCACTGGCGCAGCCACCACTGGCCGAAGATGTTCGCGACGAACATGCCGGTCAGCAGCAGCAGCAGCACCATCACCAGCGCGCCCACGCCAGGCAACTGGCTGAAGCCGGCCAGGCCATCTGCCGCATCCTTCGAGACCAGCGCCTGCACGGGACGCAGCACGCCCTTGAACATGCCGTCCAGCAGGCCTTGCACCCACAGCAGCACCCAGATGGTGACGGCAATGGGCAGCCAGGTCAGCAGGCCGGCGAGGAGGTACTTTTTCACGAAGTGATGGTCTCAGTGGCAGGCGCAGGAGCCGCCGCAGGGGGTGGACGAAGACGAAGCGCTGGCCGACGTGCCACCGCCGCTGGAAGATTCGCCGCCACTGGAGGAGGAACTGCCGGATGAAGCCCCGCCGGCCGCTGGCGCGGCTGGCGTGCCAGCGACCGCAGGCGCCGGTGCGCCGCTGTTCCCACCGCGGAAATCGGTGGCGTACCAGCCCGAGCCCTTGAGCTGGAAACCGGCCGCAGTGACCTGCTTCTGGAACTGCTCGGCGCCGCAGACCGGGCATACCGTCAACTGGGCGTCGGACATCTTTTGCAGGACGTCACGCGAATGGCCACAGGCTGCGCAGCGATAGGCGTAGATCGGCATGGCTAAATCTTTGATTCAGAAAGCGAAAACCCGCGATTATACGGAGCGTGGCCGCCATCCTAGAATTGAATGGACCGCGGCCGTGCCGTCTGCGCGCGTCGCCCCTGACCCCCGAATTCCCTGAACCCGACACCCGAGGAGAACGATGTGAAGCGCATGGTGTGGAACCGCTTGTGGCCGGCGGCGCTGGCTGTCCTCTGCAGCGGCCTGGCGGCCTTGCCGGCTGCGCAAGCCGCAGATGAACCCAAGGTCCTGAACATCTACAACTGGTCCGACTACATCGCACCGGACACGATTGCCAATTTCGAGAAGGAAACCGGCATCAAGGTCCGCTACGACAACTACGACAACAACGAGATCCTGCACGCCAAGCTGGTCACCGGCAAGACCGGCTACGACATCGTCGTGCCCAGCGCGCACTTCGCCAAGCAGCAGATCGAGGCCGGCCTGTTCCGCAAGCTGGACCGCAGCCTGCTGCCCAACTGGTCCAACCTGGACCCGGCCCTGCTCAAGCAGATGGAAAGCGTGGATCCCGGCAACCAGTACCTGGTCGACTGGCTGTGGGGCTTCGTGACGGTGGGCATCAACGTCGACAAGGTCAAGGCTGCGCTGGGCAGCACGCCGATGCCGGAGAACCCGTGGTCGCTGGTGTTCGACCCGCAGTACGCCAGCAAGCTCAAGAGCTGTGGCATCAACTTCCTGGACTCGGCCTCGGAAGTGCTGCCGGTGGCGATGCTGTACGTGGGCAAGCCTGGCTACAGCCGCACGGCCGACGACTACAAGGCCGCGGGCGACATGCTGATGAAGATCCGCCCCTATGTGACGCGCTTCTCGTCCTCGGGTTACATCGAGGAAATGTCCCAGGGCGCGCTGTGCGTGGTGATGGGCTACTCGGGCGACATCAACATTGCCAAGTCGCGCGCGATCGAGGCCAAGAACAAGGTCAACCTGCAGGCGCTGATCCCCCCCAAGGGCTCGACGCTGTTCTTCGACTCGATGGCCATCCCGGCCGACGCGCCGCACCCGAAGAATGCCCAGGCCTTCATCAACTACATCCTGCGCCCGGAAGTGCACGCTTCGCTGACCAACCAGGTCTTTTACGCGAACCCGAACAAGGCCTCGCTGAAGTTCGTCAAGAAGGACGTGGCCGACAACCCCAGCGTGTTCCTCAGCCCCACCGACATGGCCAAGATGACCGCGCCCGACAGCGTGCCGCAGGACATCCGCCGCGTGCAGACCCGGCTGTTCACGCGCTTCAAGGCTGGCAAGTAAGCCGCCTCCTTCAGCAATGAAAAAACGCCACCCTTGGGGTGGCGTTTTTCATTGGCGCGGTCAGAGCCAATCGAGCGCTATATCCTGCCCATCAGCAACAGCACGATCAGGATGACGACGACCAGGCCCAGGCCGCCGCTGGGGTAGTAGCCCCAGCCTCGGCTGTGCGGCCAGGTCGGGAGTGCGCCGAGCAGCAGCAGGATCAGGACAACGAGGAGGATGGTGCCGAGCATCTGGGCATCCCTTGAGATGAGTGGTGATGCATGCATTGCACATCGCCCCACCGCTCTTGGGGGTAGGCCGTCAGCGGGTCCTCATGTCAGGCAAGGCTGACGCGCGGCACTCAAGAAGGCGAAGCGCCGCTCAATAGAAGCCGTAGTGCAGCAGCCAGCGGGCCAGCACCACGCCGCCCAGGAAACCCGCGCCACTCCACGCCAGCATGGACAGCAGCCGGTTGGTGCGGCGCTGCTCGCGCAGCAATGCGGCCAGCAGCGGTGCGTCCTGCTGCTGCGGCGCAGCCAGGCGGTGGTGCAGCAGGCGAGGCAGTTCGGGCAGCAGCTTGGCGTACAGCGGTGCCTCGTCCTTCAGCCGGCGCCAGATCGCGCGCCAGCCGACCTGCTCGTTCATCCAGCGTTCGAGAAAGGGCTTGGCGGTGGACCACAGGTCCAGGTCCGGATCCAGTTCGCGGCCCAGGCCTTCGACATTCAGCAGCGTCTTCTGCAGCAGCACGAGTTGCGGCTGGATCTCGACATTGAAGCGGCGCGAGGTCTGGAACAGCCGCATCAGCACCTGGCCCAGCGAGATCTCCTTCAGCGGCCGGTCGAACTGCGGCTCGCAGGTCGCGCGGATGGCCTGCTCCAGTTGCTCGATGCGCGTACCCGGCGGCACCCAGCCGGACTCGACGTGCAGTTCGGCCACACGCTTGTAGTCGCGCCGGAAGAACGCGATGAAGTTCTGCGCCAGGTATTCCTTGTCGGTCTCGGTCAGCGTGCCGACGATGCCGAAGTCCAGCGCCACGTAGCGGCCGAAGGTGGCAGGCGCCAGGCTGACCTGGATGTTGCCGGGGTGCATGTCCGCATGGAAGAAGCCATCGCGAAAGACCTGGGTGAAGAAGATGGTCACGCCATCGCGCGCCAGCTTCCTGATGTCCACGCCGGCCTCGCGCAGCCGCGCGATCTGGCTGATGGGCACGCCATGCATGCGCTCCATCACGATCACGGTGGAGGTGCACCAGTCCCAGTGCATCTCGGGCACCATGATCAGCGGCAGATCGGCCATGTTGCGGCGCAGTTGCGCGGCATTTGCAGCCTCATTGACCAGGTCCAGTTCGTCATGCAAGTACATGTCGAACTCGGCCACCACCTCGCGCGGCCGCAGCCGCTTGCCGTCGGCCGACAAGCGCTCGACCCAGCGCGCCAGCGTGTGCAGCAGCGCCAGGTCGTCGTCGATCACCGCGCGCATGCCCGGGCGCAGCACCTTGACCGCGACCTCGCGACCGTCGTGCAGCGTGGCGAAGTGCACCTGCGCGATGGACGCACTGGCCACCGGCTCGGCCTCGAAGTGGCTGAAGATCGCCTCGATCGGCTTTCCCAGCGCGGCCTCGACAAAGGCCCGCGCCTGCGAGGCCGGGAACGGCGGCACGCGATCCTGCAGCAGCGAGAGTTCGCGCGTGATGTCCGGCGGCACCAGGTCCGGCCGGGTCGAGAGCACCTGGCCGAACTTGATGAAGATCGGGCCCAGCGATTCCAGCGCCAGCCTCAGACGCTGACCGCGCGGTTGGTCGAAATTGCGGCCCAGCGTGACGACCCACGACAGGCTGCGGATCCAGCGATGGCGAAAGCCGGACAGCACCAGTTCGTCCACGCCATGCCGCAGCAGCGTGACGACGATGAAAACCAGCCGGGCGAAATACCGCATCTGGACGTGCCCGCCGCTCAGGGCCGGCGCAGCACGCTGGCCACGCCGTTCACCACCTGGCGGGCGGCACCCAGCACCTGCGTGCCGGCGCGCGACAGGCCTTCGGCCAGCGTAGCGCCAACCACTTTTTCAAGGTCGGCGGCAATGTCCCAACGCACGTTGGCAATCACCCAGTTCACGTCGGCCGCAAAGGCCACGTCGCCTTCGATCTGCAGCGGCGGCAGCTCGCCCTGCGCCAGCCTGGTGGCAGCGGCAAACGGCTGCGAAGCGTCGACCCGCAGGCGCAGATCGGGCACGGCCACTTCGGTGCCCTCTTCCAGCGTTTCCAGCAAGCCGGCCGGGCTGACCCGCAGCGTCAGGGCCGGCGGTGGCGGCAAGGGGCCGCGCCAGTTCTCGACCTCGACCCGCAGCACGCGGCCGGCATGCGCCTTCAGGCGGGCCGGCGCCACCGGCGCAACGCTCAGCACATGGTTGGCCAGCAAGACAAATCGGGCGGTGGCTGCGGGCAGCACCAGGTCGCTCAAGGCGGTCAGGGGATCAGGCATCGGCGGATTGTAGGTAAGCGCGCCTATCGACAGCGCGCCATGGGGTCGCGCGATCCGCCAGCGCGCCCCTTTTAAGCGGCGTATCCGCGAGGGTTGCCAGACGCCCAGCGCCAGCTGTGGGCACACATGTCATCCAGGCTGCGTGTGGCTTCCCAGCCCAGCAGCGACTTGGCCAGCGTGGCGTCGGCGTAGTAGCTGGGCAGGTCGCCCGGCCGGCGGTCCACGATCTTGTACGGGATGGGCTTGCCGGCCGCGCGGCTGAAGGCATTGACCAGGTCCAGCACGCTATAGCCCACGCCGGTGCCCAGGTTGACCGTCACCGAGGCCTGCTTCTCCAGCAGGTAGCGCAGCGCGGCGACATGGCCTTCGGCCAGGTCCATCACATGCAGGTAGTCGCGCACGCCGGTGCCATCCGGCGTGTCGTAGTCGCCGCCGAAGACCGACAGGAATTCGCGCCGGCCCACGGCCACCTGCTGCACGAACGGCATCAGGTTGTTCGGGATGCCTTGTGGGTCCTCGCCAATGCGGCCGCTCTCGTGCGCGCCCACCGGGTTGAAGTAGCGCAGCCAGCCAATGCGCCAGTCCGGCTCGGCGGCTTCCAGGTCACGCAGGATCTGCTCGCCCATCAGCTTGGTGCGGCCGTAAACGTTCATGGCCGCCAGCGGATGCGCCTCGGTGTAGGGCAGGAACTGCGGCTCGCCATAGACGGTGGCGCTGGAGCTGAACACAAAGGTCTTCACGCCCGCCCGGCCCATGGCCTGCAGCATGTTGACCAACCCACCCAGGTTGTTCGCGTAGTACTTCAGCGGCTGCGCGGTCGATTCGCCCACAGCCTTGAAAGCGGCGAAGTGCATCACCGCCGCGATCTCGTGCGCGGCGAACACGGCGTCCAGCGCCGCGCGGTCGTTCACGTCCGCCTGCACAAACACCAGCTCGCGGCCGGACAGCTCGGCCAGCCGTTTCAGCACCTCGGGCGAACTGTTGGAAAAGTCGTCCAGCCCGACCACGTCATAACCTGCGGCAAGCAAGGCCAGCCAGGTGTGGGACGCGATGTAGCCGGTGGCACCGGTGAGCAGGATGGTGGGCATTCAGTTCAGCACTTGATGCCGACGTGCAGGGCAACCAGCCCGCCGGTCATGTTGTGCACGTCCACGTGGCCGAAGCCGGCGGTTTTCATCATCGCCTTCAGCGTCGCCTGGTCCGGGTGCATGCGGATGGACTCGGCCAGGTAGCGGTAGCTTTCCGCGTCGCCGGCCACCCACTGGCCCAGCTTGGGCAGGATGTTGAAGGAGTACCAGTCATACGGCTTTTGCAGCGGCTTGGCGACCTTGGAGAACTCCAGCACCAGCAGCCGGCCGCCCGGCTTGAGCACCCGGTTCATCTCGGCCAGCGCCTGGTCCTTGTGCGTCATGTTGCGCAGGCCGAAGGCCACGCTGACGAGATCGAATGTGCCGGGCTTGAACGGCAGCTTCTCGGCGTCGCACAGCGTCGTCGGCAGCGCCAGGCCTTCGTCCAGCAGCCGGTCGCGGCCGGTGCGCAGCATGGCTTCGTTGATGTCGGTGTGCAGCACCAGGCCGGTCGGGCCGACCTGGCGGGCAAACGCGCGAGCCAGGTCGCCGGTGCCGCCGGCAATGTCCAGCGCGCTGTCGCCCGGCTTCAGGTTGGCCACGGCAATCGTGTAGGCCTTCCAGGCGCGATGCATGCCCATGGACATCAGGTCGTTCATCACGTCGTACTTGGACGCGACCGAATCGAACACGCCCTTGACCTTGCCGGCCTTCTCGGCCTCGTCGACCTTGCGGAAGCCGAAGTGGGTTTCTGACATTTGCGGACTCTCGTTAGCTCGGTTCAATGCGACGCGCAGGCGCTGCCAGGCTTGGGCGGCATCGGCCTGTCGCGGTCCACGCCATTGGCCTTCAACTGCGCCTCGTAGCGGGCCCAGAAGGCAGTCTGCTGCGAACCCATCTCGTAAAGGTAGGCCCAGGTGAAGATGCCCGATTCATGGCCATCGTCGAACTGGGGCTGAATGCCGTAATGGCCGACCGGCGCCACGCCGCTGATGCCAACCTCGCGCTTGCCGGTCTGCACCGTCTCCTGGCCCGGGCCGTGGCCCTGCACCTCGGCTGACGGCGACATCACGCGCATCAGCTCGAACGGAATGTGGAAGACCTGGCCGTCGTCGAAGCTGATTTCCAGCTGGCGCGAGGCCTGGTGCAATGTGAGGGCGGTGGGAGTAGGTGCAGACACAGCCGGCAGTTTAGCCGCCAGCCAATGTCAGAACGTCACGCCAGCGATCAGCAGCACGTTGGCATACGGCGTGCATTCGCCCGTGCGCACCATCACGCGCGCCTCCCGGCACAGCTGCTTGAAGTGCGCGTGCGTCACCGTTTCCGGCTTCACGGGCAAGACACACCAGGCCGGCAGGTCGCCGCCCGCGCGCTCCACGGCCTCGCTGGCGATCACCGCACGCTCGAGCTGCATCTCGCTCAGCACCGCTTTCAACACGTCGGCCACGGCCGGGATGCCAGGCGTCAAGGCCAGGTCGATGCGGCGCGGGCCGGGCGGGATCGGCAGGCCGACATCGCCGATCACCAGCATGTCGCCGTGGCCCAGGCTGGCAATGGCGTGGGACAGCTCGGCATGCAGCAAGGCGGTGCGTTTCACAGTGGGCTCCAGGGCGAAGGCAGCGGCGAGGCATCGACCTCGGCCGCGGTGGGAATGGAAGGCTGGGCACCTGCCCGGGTG
>NZ_VIDT01001049.1 GCF_006519715.1 Ideonella azotifigens | reverse complement strand
AGCGCGAACAGCCGGCTCTGCTGCCAGGTCGGCGCAATGCGGAAGTCCAGCGTCGTCTCCTGCGGGTTCCACACGCCGTCCCCGTTGGCCGCCACGACGCGGAAGCGGTAGTGCCCGTCCGCCAGGTTCGCGTAGGTGGCTTCGTGTCGCGTGCCGGCCTCCTGCCAGTCGTTGTCCACGCCATCCAGCCGGTAGCGGAAGCGCGCGCGGTCGGCCACGGCCAGCGTCAGCGCGGTGTAGCGGATCGCCAGGTTGCGCGTGCCGGCCGGCAGTTGCAGGTCCGGCACCGGTGCATGGGGCACGTCTCCCACCCGCAGCTGCTGGATCTCCACTGTCGGCGACCGTATGTTGCGCGGCAGCTCGGCCGGGTCCAGCCAGGCCAGGCCGTGGTTGGTCGCGAACCACAGCCGGTCCTGCGCGTCCCGCACCAGCGTGGACTGCAGCGGCGCCTGCTGGGCAATGCCAGGCAGGCCCTCGTGCCAGTCCAGCAGGCGGTAATTCAGGCGGGGCGGCTGCTGCTCGAACATCGCCGGCAGGTCGGCCGGCTTGACCTGCACCACACCGCGCGCACCGTTCAGCCACAGGTCGCCGTCGCGCGTCTCGGCAATGCCGGAGACATGGCCGAAGGCATCGTCGCGCTCGGCCGAGACGGTCGAAAAACGCCGGCCGTCGAAGCGCGCGAAGCCGGACTCACCGGCCACGAAGATCGCATCGCGGCCGACGTGAATCGCCGTGGTGCGGCCGGTCAACAGCCCGTCGGCGTTGCCGTAGCGGCGCAGTGTGCCGCCGGCCAGCTGCACCACCTCGTCATCGAAGCCGAACCAGGTGTCGCCGTTGTCGGCCACGGTGATCGCCGTCGGTGGCGAGCCGCCATTGTCGATGCGCTGTTCGCGCTGCACGCTGTTCGGCGCGACGTGGTAGACGCCCTTGCCGACCAGCGAGACCCAGGCGCCGCCCGCATGGTCGGGGGCAAAGGCTCGCTCAGAGACGCTGCTGGCGACCGACGTGAAGTCGACGAGCTGGCGCTGTCCGCCATGGAGCCGGGTCATGGTGTCGTCAAGCACCCACAGCGCGCCATCGGGGGCCTGCATCATCGCGTGCGCGCCGTGCCGCTCATTGCGCACCTGAGGCGGGTTGGGCGGGTCCAGCCACAAGGTCTGGTTGCGATTGGCGACCAGCACACCGCTGCCCGAGGGCGTGACGGCCAGGCGGCCCGGCACGCCCTGCGAGAAGGCGGCCACAGGGTGCAGCCGCATGTGCCGAAAGCTCTCCAGGCCGTAGTTCGTGCCGACCCAGATGTCGCCGTCGCCGTCCTCCAGCAGCGGCACCACCACCTCGGACGCCAGGCCGTCCGGCCCGGAGAACAGTTCGGA
>NZ_VIDT01001048.1 GCF_006519715.1 Ideonella azotifigens | reverse complement strand
GCGCGAAGCGGCCGAGTTCGTCGGCCTGGGCGGCCGCGGGCCGGTCCTCGTCGGCAGCCCCACGCAGGTGGCGGACCAGCTCGAAGACTGGATCGACCGCACCGGCATCGACGGCTTCAACCTGACCTACGCGCTGAGCCATGAAACCATGGAAGACGTGGTGCGCTGGGTCGTGCCCGAGCTGCAGCGCCGTGGGCGCTACCGCACGGCCTACACGCCCGGCTCGCTGCGCCACAAGCTGTTTGCCCAGGGCGACCGGCTGCCGGCCGAGCACGCCGGCCGGCAGGTGAAGCTGGGCACCACGACATCCTGACGCCTCTACGAAAGCAGTACCCGATGCAACGTCGCTCCGTTCTCTCGCTGGCCGGCGCCACGCTGGCCCCCGCGGTGATTCCCGTGCTGGGCCACGCCGCCGACACCCTCACCGAGCTGCGGCTGGACTACGCCACCTACTCGCCCGTCAGCCTGGTGCTGAAGAAGTTCGGCTGGCTGGAGGAAGACTTGAAGCGCGACGGCATCGCCGTCAAGTGGGTCTTCAGCGCCGGCAGCAACCGGGCATTGGAATACCTCAATGCCAACAGCATCGACATCGGCTCCTCCGCCGGCCTGGCCGCACTGCTGGCCAAGGCCAATGGCAACCCGATCCGCACACCCTACATCTTCTCGCGCCCCGAGTGGACCGCGCTGGTCGTGCCCAAGGATTCGCCGATCAAGACCCTGGCCGACCTGAAGGGCAAGAAGATCGCCGCGACCAAGGGCACGGACCCGTACCTGTTCCTGCTGCGCGCGCTGCAGACCGTGAAGCTGCACCGCAGCGACATCGAGCACGTCGGACTGCAGCATGCCGACGGCCGCGCCGCGCTGGAGCAGGGCCGGGTGGACGCCTGGGCCGGGCTGGACCCGATGATGGCCGCCAGTGAGCTGGACGCCGGCTCGCGCCTGCTCTACCGCAACGTGGCCTTCAACACCTACGGCTTCCTGAACGTGCGCGAGGACTTCCTGGCCAGGCAGCCGGCGCTGGTCAAGCGCGTGATCGCCGCCTACGAGCGCGCCCGGCTGTGGACCATCGCCAACACCAGCGAGGCCGCGCGCATCCTCAGCGAGGAGGCCAAGGTCTCGCTGCAGGTCGCGCTGCTGCAGCTCAAGCTGCGCACCGACCTGAGCCAGCCGCAACCATCGGCCGAACACATCAAGGCCTTGCAGGCCGCCGCGCCCATCCTGCTGGAAGAGCAGCTGGTCAAGCCCGGCACCGACCTGGTCAAGACGGTGGAGGCGCTGGTCGACACGCGCTTTGCGCAAGGCCTGATCAAGGCCTGAGGCTTTCGGACATGGCCGCCGACCCGACGATGCTGGACGCCGCTGCAGCGCCCACTGC
>NZ_VIDT01001047.1 GCF_006519715.1 Ideonella azotifigens | reverse complement strand
GGAAGGACCACAACTCCTCGGCCGCCGGCTTCACATGCCGGGCCGAGGCCGGCCGCTCGCGGTAGATGCGCACTTCCATCGTCAGCTCGAAGTCGCTGCTGCCGGCGGCCACCAGGCGGCGCGAGCGCATTTCCTTGCGCACCGAGCTGGCCGGCAGGAAGGCCAGGCCGTGGCCCTCGGCGGCCATGGCCTTCAGGCCCTCGGCCATGTCGGTCTCGTAGATCGGGTCCAGGTGCGGCGGCTGCGGCGCGTGCTTGATGATCTGCTCGACCAGGCGCGCCAGGTAGGCGCCGGAGGCGTAGCTGAGGAAAGGCACCGGCTCGCGCGCGGTGCCGGGCAGGCGGAACAGGGGCTGGCCGTCCGGCCCGGCCTTGGCATAGGGCGCCACGGTCTCGTGGCCCAGGCTCAGCATGTCGTAGCGCTCGGAGCTGAGCTGCAGCGGCTGGGTGGCGTGGTGGTAGGCGATCAGCAGGTCGCAGCTGCCTTCGGTCAGGCGCATCACCGCGTCGTGCACGTTCATCGCGATCAGCCGGCTCTTCAGTCCCTTGAAGTGCTGCTTGAGCTCCATCAGCCAGTGCGGGAAAAACGTGAACGCCATCGTGTGCGGCACGGCGAACTCGATCATGTCCTGCCCGGCCACCTGATGGCTGCGCATCATGTTGCGCGTGGCCTGCAGCGAGCCCAGCACTTCCAGCGCCTGGGCATGGAAGGTCTCGCCTGCGGGGGTCAGCCGCGTCGGGTAGGCCGAGCGGTCGACCAGGTCGATCCCGGCCCAGGCTTCCAGCGCCTGGATGCGGCGCGAAAACGCCGGTTGGGTCACATGCCTCAGCTGGGCCGAACGCGAGAAGCTGCGGGTTTCGGCCAGGCTGACGAAGTCTTCGAGCCACTTGGTGTCCATGGCCGATTATGGGATGGGCGTCACCACGCCCTGCCCGGAGAAATGCCCGTTGAGGTTGGCAATGAAGCGGTCCACCATGGCCAGCGCGGACTCGGGCGACTGGCCCCCGACGTGCGGCGTCAGCACCAGGTTCTGCTGCAGGTCCAGCAAGGGCTGCGGCGGCTCGGGCTCGCTCTCGTAGACGTCCAGCCCGGCGCCGGCAATGCCGCCGCTGCGCAGCGCAGCGGCCAGCGCCTCGGTGTCGACCAGGCTGCCGCGGCTGATGTTGACCAGGTAGCCCTGGGGGCCCAGCGCGGCCAGCACTTCGGCGTTGACCATGTGGTGCGTCTCGGGCCCGCCGGGCGCGGCCAGCACCAGCACTTCGCACCATTCGGCCAGCGCCAGCGGGCTGTCGAAGAAGCGGTGCGCCAAGCCTTCGCGCGGGCGGCGCGCGTGGTACCCGACGGGCATGTCGAAGCCGCTGGCGCGCTTGGCAATG
>NZ_VIDT01001046.1 GCF_006519715.1 Ideonella azotifigens | reverse complement strand
GGTGCCAGCGGCGCGCCTTCGATGACGAACGGGCCGTAGACGATCAGCTGGCCTTCGGGCCGCAGCACAGCGGCGGCCAGCCGCATCAGCGCGTCGCAGGCCGGCCAGGGCGAGATGTGCAGCATGTTGGCGCAGAAGAGCAGGTCCTGGCTGGCGGCGGCCACCGGTGCGTCCTCAAGGTCGGCTGGCAGCGTCAGCAGGTCCAGCTGGAATGGCGCTGCGACGTTCGGCAGCGCTGCGCACCACTGGCGCACCGAGGCGAAGTTGCCTTCGTCGGCATCGGTGGGCTGCCAGTGCCAGCCTGGCAAGAGGCCGGCGAACCAGGCCGCGTGCTGGCCGCTGCCGCAGGCGATCTCCAGCGCGTGGCCCTGGGCCGGCAGCAGGCCGAGCAAGGCCTCTCCGATGGGGCCGCGATTGCGCTCGGCGGCGGGGCTGTGGCGAACGGCGGGAAGGTTCATTGCGGCGTGCTGCTGGTCTGCTCGACGCCTGTCATCCAGGCGTGGCGGATCAGGCGCCCGCACTGCGCCGAAGCGTAGCCCTGCTTCTCGCCTTCCTGCTGGCGCGCCAGCACGCCGTACCAGGTCTTGCTCTGGTCGATCCAGGGATAGAAGCCGAAGGCGCCGGCGCTGCTGAAGGCGCCGTCGCCGACCAGGCTGTCGTCCTCGACCCAGTGGCCAACGGCGTAGTGCCAGCTCTCGCTGGTGGGCACCGGGCCGACGATGGCATTGGCCGTGCTGCAGCCGTGGGCCGTGTCCAGCGGGTTGGTGCAGACCGAGGCGTAGCCCAACGCGCCGTTCATCTTCAGCCGGCCGCTCAGGATGGCGCGCAGGAAGGTGGCGTAGCCGTCGGCCGTGGTGTAGACCCCGCCGGCCAGCAGCGGCTGGCCGTAGCCGAAGGTGACGCCCAGCGCCGATGAGACCTCGGTGCCCAGCGCCTGCGCGGTGTAACTGCCCAGGCCCACCAGGCTGGCATGTTTTTCCATGTGGCCGCTGTCGTAGTCGAACTTGCCGGTGGTGCTGGCGTCCTGCAGGCCGCTGGTGGCCGTGCTGTTGAGGCATTCGTCCACGGTCTTGATGCTGTCCGCGCCGCAGGCCAAGGCAGACGAGAGGTTGCCCAGGTTGGTGTAGCCGCTGGTGAAGTGCAGGTAGGGCAGGTCGGCCGTGGCGCTCAGTGCGCTGGCGCTGCCACGGCGCTGCACCACGTAGGCGCCGTAGATCCACTTTGAGGCCGAGGCAATGCTCATCAGCGTGCTCGAGGTGGCGCCCAGCTCGCCGGAGACCATCGCGCCGTCGGCATTGCCTATCTGCCAGAAATACGGGCCCAGCCTGTCGGTGCTGCACAGCGCGTTGTGTTGCGCCGTGGCGCTGGCGGCTGCGG
>NZ_VIDT01001045.1 GCF_006519715.1 Ideonella azotifigens | reverse complement strand
AGGCCCGCAGGGCACCTGCTTCAGGCTCTGGCTGCCGCTGGGCTGAGCCGGGCGTCATCGGGCGTCGTCGGGCTTCTGGCCGCCCTGAAGACGCGTTCCCCGCCTACAAGCCGCGGGGCCAAAGCCGCGTAAAAAACGGGTTGTGCATCCCCAGATGCAGCGTGGCCGTGCGTGGCGACGCTGCCCATGGCGCAACCTTGCACGCCGGTAGCGCCCCTTGTTTTCTTGAGAGCGACCCCCCGTGGCCCATGTCCTGATTGTTGATGACGATGTAGACGCTGCGACCTCGCTGCGCGCGCTGGTGGCGAGCGAACACTTCACCGTTTCGCTGGCGCATTCGCTGGCCGAGGCGCGGCGCCAGCTGGCGCTGCAGCGGCCCGACATCGTGCTGCTGGACCTGCAGCTGCCCGACGGCAGCGGCCTGGAGCTGTTCAGCTCCGATGCGCAGCTGGTGGCGCGCTCGGAAGTGGTGCTGGTGACCGGCCACGCCAGCCTGGACACCTCCATCCAGGCGCTGCGCGTGGGCGCGGCGGACTACCTCGTCAAGCCCATCGGCATGAAGCAGTTGCAAGGCGTGCTGTCTCGTTACATGAAGCCGGCGGTGCTGCAGGCCGAGGTGGCCGACCTGAACGACGAGCTGGCCCGCAGCGGCCATTTCGGCAGCCTGTGGGGCCGCTCGCCGGCCATGCAGCGGGTCTACCAGCAGATTGCCCGCGTGGCCGGCACCGGCATCACCGTCTTCGTGACAGGCGAGAGCGGCACCGGCAAGGAAGTCGTGGCGCAGACGGTGCACGAGCTGAGCCGGCGGCGCAAGAAGCCGTTCCTGGCGGTCAACTGCGGCGCCATCTCGCCCACGCTGTTCGAGAGCGAGATCTTTGGCCACGAGAAGGGCAGCTTCACTGGCGCCGAGCGCCAGCATCAGGGCTTCTTCGAGCGCGCCAGCGGCGGCACGCTGTTCCTGGACGAGATCACCGAGATGCCGATGGAACTGCAGGTCAAGCTGCTGCGCGTGCTGGAGACCGGGCGCTTCATGCGGGTGGGCGCCACCCAGGCGCAGGAGACCGATGTGCGCGTCATCGCCGCGTCCAACCGGCCGCCGCTGCAGGCCGTGGCCGAAGGGAAGCTGCGCGAAGACCTGTATTACCGGCTCAACGTGTTCCCGATCGCGCTGCCGCCGCTGCGCGAGCGGCTGAGCGACGTGCCCTTGCTGGCCGAGCAGTTCCTGGCCCGCATCGGCGAGGAAGAAGGTGCGCAGCGCCGCTTCACGCCGCGGGCGCTGGAGCGCCTGTCCGCCTACCGCTGGCCGGGCAATGTGCGTGAGCTGCGCAACGTGGTGCAACGCGCCTATGTGATGGCGCTGGACGAGGACATCGACGAGGA
>NZ_VIDT01001044.1 GCF_006519715.1 Ideonella azotifigens | reverse complement strand
GGTTGCCGCTGATCGGCGCGGTGCCGGCCTGGGACAACCTGCTGCTGAACACCGGCCACGGCGCGCTGGGGCTGACACTCGCGGCTGGAAGCGCAGCCCGTGTTTGCGAGTGGTTGAGGCGGCCCTGAAGCCCCTGCACCACGCCTGCCGAAGCGAGGGTTCGCCCACCCCCCTGCGGTACAGTGCCCGCACGATGCTTCGCGCCCTGTCCCGCCTGTTCCGAATACCTCATTCCCGCGCAGCTTCGCGCCCCTGGGCCAAGCTGCTGCTGATCGCCGCAAGCATCGCGGCGGCCATGGCCGTCCCGGCGGCCGCGCAGGACCGCGACGACGCCATCCGCCAGGCCCGCGACGCCTTTGTGAAGCGTGACCGGCTCAAGCTTTCCGCGCTGCGCCAGCAGGTGCTGGACAGCCGCCACCCGCTGGCGCCCTGGGTCGACTACTGGGAGCTGACTGGCCGGCTCAGCGAAGTGCGGGTGGACGAGGTGGAAGCCTTTTATGCACGCTGGCCGGGCAGCTATGTGGAAGACCGGCTGCGCAACGACTGGCTGCTGGAACTCGGCCGCCGCCGCGACTGGGCCAACTTCACCCGCGACCAGCCGCGTTTTCGCATGAACGACGATCGCGAGGTGACCTGCTACGCGCTGCTGGCCGAATACGCCGCAGGGCGCGACATCCGCGATGGCGCGCGTCGGGCCTGGATGGCCCAGACCAGCCCCGACGAGGGCTGCCAGGCCCTGGCGCAGACGCTGACCGACGCCAAGCTGCTGAGCGGCGACGACGCCTGGCGCAAGCTGCGCCACGCCGTGGAACACAACCGCCAGAAGCTGGCGCGCAACACCGCCAACCTGCTGGGCGACGACGTGGTCAAGCCGCTGGGCGAGATCTTCGACAACCCGGCCAAGTACCTGGCAAAGAAGGCCAGCGCGCGCAACGGCACGCATGCCTGGCTCAGCGCGCTGGCCATTGCTCGCTTGGCGTCTGGTGACGTGGATGTGGCCGCCAAGCAGTTGAACGAACGCTGGGGCACGATGCTGCCACCCGAGCAGGCCGCGTGGGCCTGGGCCATCGTCGCCCGGCAAGGCGCGCTGGGCCTTCACCCGGACAGCCTGGACTGGCAGAAGAAGGCCTTCTCCCTGCTGAAAAAGCGCGAGGCCGATCGCCCGGACTGGAGCGACGAAACCCTGGGCTGGATGACCCGCAGTGCGCTGCGCCTGGGCCAGGGCAGCGAGCGCTGGACACTGGCGCTGCGCGACATCGAGGCGATGGGCACGACCGAGCGCAACGAGCCGGTCTGGCAGTACTGGCGGGCCCGCGCGGTGATGGCGCTGGCCAAGCCCGGCGAGGCAGGCAATGTGGACCGGCAGGAAGCCCGCAAGCTGC
>NZ_VIDT01001043.1 GCF_006519715.1 Ideonella azotifigens | reverse complement strand
GGCAGGCCTTCTGCCACCTCGACCAGGCCGCGCTCGGCATCCCGCCGGCCGGTGACGATGGTGCGGCGCATCAGCTTGCCGGCCTCCAGCGTCCAGACGTAGTCCTGCCCGGAAGCAGAGGCAATGGCGGTGACCGGCACCGTCAGCTTCGGTTCGCCAGCCGGCAGCATCACCCGGGCGCTGGCGAACTGCCCTGCCCGCAGCACTTCCTTGGGGTTGGCCAGCGTGACCGTGACGCCAATCGAGCGCGTGCCGGCCTCGGCGGCAGGCGCAATGCGCGCCAGCGTGCCCTGCATCGGCTCTGCCAGGCCTTCGACCTGCAGCGTCACCTGCATGCCGGGCCGCAGCTGCGACACCTCATGCGTGCCGACGCTGCCCGCCATTTCCAGCGTGCGCAGGTCGACGATGGTCAGCAACTGCTGCTCGGCCGCCACCTTTTCGCCCGGCAGCGCATGCCGCTTGGCGACGATGCCGGAGATCGGCGCCACCAGCGCCGCGTCGCGCTGCAGGATGTGCACCGTCTCGACCTGGGCCTGCGCAGCGGTGTACTGGGCGCGAGCGGTGTCCAGTGCGGCCTTGGAGGCGTCGGCCGCGTTGGGCGAGATGAAGTGCTGCTCGGCCAGGCGCAGGTTGGAGGTGTGCGTACGCTCGGCCTGGACCATGGTGGCGCGCGCCGCTTCGGCGTTGGCCTCACGCTCGTTCATGCGGGCATTCAGCTCGGCCAGGTCGATCACCCCCAGGCGCTGGCCGGCCGTCACCCGGCTGCCTTCGGCCACCTGCAGGTTGACCAGCGTGCCGGCCGCCTTGGCGCGCACCACCACCGTGTTCGGCGCCACCAGCGGGCCGGAGAAGCTGACATTGGCCGGCAGCGCCAGCGCCTGCGGGCGCACCACCTCGCGCGCTGTGAAGGCCAGCGGCTTTTCCGCTGCCTTGGCATGGTCATCATGGCCTCCGGCCTTGCGCATGGCCACCACCCCACCCACCGAGCCCAGCACCAACACGGCCACCACACCCCCTATCACCACCCTGCGCTTTTGCATGTCGTCACCTGCTTGTTTGGACCAGCCCTGTGCTGGAGCGGCCGCAGTGTAGGCCCGGGTTTCCGGGCTTCAAGTGCCGGCGCGACGGGCCGTTGTGCCGGCTGATGAACTGCAGCCGTGACGGACGAACGGCGGCGACCGGCGTGACCTCGTGCACCGGCGCCGCCCGGGCCACGGCGCAGGCTGGCATGCTGCGGCGCATCAAGCCCGGCTGCCGTCCACGCGTCCCATCTGCGCTTCATGACCGCCTGGCGTCGATTTGTCGCAAGTGGGGGCGGAAAAACTTCATGGTCGAGATAAGCTCGCGCCACTTTTTTCGCACCTTGCGGTGCCCGCCCACGA
>NZ_VIDT01001042.1 GCF_006519715.1 Ideonella azotifigens | reverse complement strand
CGGCACAGCGCAGCGAAGCCAACCAGTCAGGCGAAGTCACACGAAAGGGCCCACCGCGAGGCGGGCCGCGGAAACGATCAGAACCCCGAGGCCGCGAAGTGCGGGTTGTCGAAGCCGGGCTTGCCGTAGCGCAGGTCGGCGCCATCGGCCACCACGGTGACGCGGCCCCCGGCGGCGCGCAGCACGGCGTCGCCTGCGGCAATGTCCCATTCCATCGTGCGGCCCAGGCGCGGGTACAGGTCGGCCTCGCCGGCAGCGACCAGGCACAGCTTCAGTGACGAGCCGGCGTTGGTGCGCGAGGCCACGGTGCGGCCGTTCAGGAAAGCGTCCAGCGCGGTTTCGTCGCCATGCGAGCGGCTGGCCACCACGGTCAGGCCTTCGGCCGGCACCGCGCGGGTCTTGATCTCGCGCTTGCCTTCGGCGTCTTCCAGCCAGGCACCCAGGCCGGCCGCGCCGGTGAACAGGCGGCCGGCAGCACCGCCGACAGCGGGCGCGAACACCAGACCCAGCACCGGCTTGCCGTTTTCGATCAGCGCGATGTTGACGGTGAACTCGCCGTTGCGGCTGATGAATTCCTTGGTGCCGTCCAGTGGGTCGACCAGGAAGAAGCGGTCGCTCACATCCGGGATCTTGCCGGCGGCCACGGCTTCTTCGGCAACGACCGGCACGCCTGGCGCGATTTTCGCGAGGCCGGCCAGGATGACGTCTTCCGCCTTCTGGTCGGCCTGGGTGACCGGCGACTCGTCGCCTTTCTTGGTCACATCGAAGTCGGTGGCATAGATGTCCATGATCACCTTGCCGGCGTCGCGGATGAGGGGCGTCAGTTGGGACAACAGGCCGGCGGCGTCAGCGGTAGCAATGCTCATGGAAGTTACTTTCAGATGAGGTTTTCAAATGAGGGATACGGCATTGTGCATGTCGAGTGGCAGAATAAACTCCCTAAAACATTTATTGACCTCAGTTCGTGCCCGCCTCCACCCCCGACATGCAACAACTGAACCTGCGCCGTCGCCGCGCGGTGCAGTTGCGGGTGGACGGCCGCAGCCTGGCACAGATCCGAACCGAGACCGGCCTCAGCGTGCCCACCATCATCAAGGCCTGCCAGGCCTTCACGGCGGGCGGCTGGGCGGCGATCGACGTCGGCGCCCGCGGCCGGCCCAAGGGCGATGGCCGGGTGCTGAGTCTGCAACAGGAAGAGGCACTGCGCACCGCCGCTTTGGGCCAGCCACCCGAAAAAGCCGGTAGCCCGTCACTGTTATGGGATGCCAATGCTGTGCAGGCGCTGGCCGGGCAGCGTTTTGGCGCCCAGTTGCAGCCGCGTGCGTTGGCCCGGCTGCTGGAGCGCTGGGGCCTGGCGATGCACCCGCTGCGCGAACTGGCTGC
>NZ_VIDT01001041.1 GCF_006519715.1 Ideonella azotifigens | reverse complement strand
CCCCCGCTGGCAGGGCGACCCAGACGATGGCTGCCGTGAAGCCCCAGTGCAGCGCGCCCAGTGCCAGCTGCAGCAGCGCCATGCGGCCGTTTGGCAGGTCCAGTTCCAGCGAACGCCAGCGCCACTGCCGGCGCTTGAATGCCACGCAGGCCCACACATAAGCAACCACAAGGGCCAGCGCCACGCCGCCCGCGATCTGCCAGACCCCCGACGCCACGCCCCACAGGCGCGGCAGCGCTTGCGTGCCGAACACCAGCAAGGCGCCGAACAGTGCGAAGTGGCTCAGCCAGTTGGTCAGCGCGCTGGTGCCGGCCACGGCGGCAATCACGGCTGGTCGCAGGCCCAGCGCGGTGTATTGATTCAACCTCAGTCCCAGCCCACCGACCATGTAGCCCAGGTTCTGGTTGATCGCAAAGCTGACGGCCGCGACGCGCAACACCGCCAGGCGGCTGACCTTGTGGCCTGTGACCTGCTGACCCAGGATGTCGAATCCGGCATAGGCCAAATAGCTGAGAACGGAGAACAACAGCGCCGCCGCCAGCTGCCACGCCGGTGTCTCCTGCAAGGCCTTGCCAACCTCGGCCCAAGGCACTTTGCGCCCTGCATGCACCAGCAACACCGCCACCCCGACAAGGAACAGCACCACCAGGGCCTGGCGCAACCAGCGCGCCTGGTACCAGGGCACAACAAGCGGCGTCGCTGGGCGTGCCGGCATCGGCGCAGCCACGGTCATGGCGAAACCTGCGCCCGGGCCATGGCCCCGTCACCACAGTCGCCGCTGCTGCAAGACGCACTGGGCCGCGCCGGCTGGATCGCCGGCACGGCGGCCGGCACGTTGCGCAGCCAGCCCGGAAAGCGCCGCAGTGCGAAGAACACCACCGCGCCGCGCAGCTGCGCCCAGGCGGAACCCCAGGCAGAGAGTTGCACCTGTGGCACCTCGTGGCAGGCTTCTGCCATCAGGTGGGTGAGCCGCTCGCTGAGCGTGGCATTGAAGTCGCGGTCCATCACGACCACATTGGCCTCCAGGTTCAGCGCCAGGCTGGTCGGGTCCAGGTTGCTGGAGCCGACGGTGGCCCATTCGTCGTCCACCACGGCCACCTTGCCGTGCAGTGGCCGCTCGCAGTATTCGAAGATGCGCACGCCGGCGCGTTGCAGGTGCCCGTGCAGCAGCGAGGCGGCCGTCTTGACGATGGGCATGTCCGGCTTGCCCTGCAGGATCAGCCGTACGTCCACGCCACGCTGCGCGGCACGGCGCAACTCGCGCAGCAGGCGGTAGCCGGGGAAGAAGTAGGCGTTGGCGATCACGATTCGGTGGCGGGCCTGGCGGATGGCCAGACGGTACTGGCGTTCGATGTCAGTGCGGTGGTGATGGTTGTCGCGCACCAC
>NZ_VIDT01001040.1 GCF_006519715.1 Ideonella azotifigens | reverse complement strand
GCTTCTGGCAGCATTGTTCGAACTGGCGCGCCAGCCGCTCGCCGATCTGGCGCGAGCGGCCCTTGATCTGGCTCCAGTAGCTGGGTTGTATTTGCAGACGTTCGGCGAAACGCCGCTCCAGGCCACGCAAGGTGGCGGCGTCGGCGTGTTTGACAGTGCTGCGGACAAATTCGTCGAACAGGACCAGCGCGTTGTCGAGGCGAATGGCGGCCACGTCGCGGGGAAACTCCATGGCCCCGATGATAAAGCCGCCTTGCCCTGCCCACGGCCGGCAGGGTCGGCCGCTGGCGAGGCGGCCTGCATCAAAATCGCCGCATGCACGCCATTTCTTCTCTCCGACTGAAGCTCCTGAACCGTTGCTGCCTTGCGCTGACCCTGGCAGGCGCTGCGCCGCTTGTGCCGGCCGCCGGCGTTGCACCGGACAGCCGCACGCCGATCTACCTGCACCGCGCCGGTTTGGGCAATGTCGAGGGCCTGAAGAACGGCATCCTGGTCAGCGTGGAGGCTTGCCGTCTGGAGAAGAACCTGCCGCCGACACCGGCGCCGGCCAGGCTGCCATCGGACGACTACCTTGCCAAGCTGAGGGTCACCGAGACCGAGGAGTATTTCGACGGCGCCCGCCATGCCACCTACACCACCGTGCGCCGGGTCGCGGCCGATCCGGCCAGTGGCAGCTGCGCGCTGGCGCTGTTCGCCGAACGCCACGCCTGGGCCGGCGACGTGTGCGGCGAGGCAACCCTCGGTGGCTCCACGCCGCTGGGGGAGATGATCGACTACACCGCCCCGCAAGCGTCCCAGCCTGAGCTGAGCACGCAGGGCGCGGGGCGCACCGCTTGTGCGGGCAAGAAGGTCGACGCCTACGACCTCGCCGGCTTGCCGGCCGAGGATGCCGGCGGCGCCCGCTGCGTCTGGCAGAGCGACGTGCTGGCCAAGACAATGAAGACCGCCGGGCTGGCCGCCAAGGGCCATGACGGCAAGAGCCCCGAGGCGGACTACTGCCTCTACGAGCGCCAGCCGCTCTATGTGCACAACGGGCACCACGAACTGGTCGTGCTGAAAGGCTCCGGCTCGACCGAAGGCGATGTGCTGGACCAAATGCTGGGCGAGGCCAGCGCCTTCCTCAACGAGCGCCTGCTGACCATCACCGACGGCACGCCCATCCCCGCCGAGCGCTTCAGCGCAGCCGCGGTACGCAGCTTCGTGTCTCAGCCTGGCAAGACATCGTTGGCCAAGCCTTGATGGGCATAAGCTGCTGGGCTGCTCAGTAAAGGTCGCGCTTGTAGCGGCCCTGCGCGGCCAGCTCGGCCAGCGCCGGCTCGCCCAGCAGTTGCTGCAGCGCCTGGTCCACGCCCTGGCCCAGGCCTGTGAGGCTGCCGCAGACGTAAATC
>NZ_VIDT01000104.1 GCF_006519715.1 Ideonella azotifigens | reverse complement strand
CACCTCGCCGCTGCTGTTGAGCTGCCGGTGGGCCTCGCGCACCTGGGCGGGGGAGAGGACGGGGGTCAGGGCAGGGTGCATGGCGGCAGGTTCGAAGGCGGTGTCGGGCCAAGGTTAGCCATGCCGACCGCCCTCGCCTAGAGGGTCTTCCGCCAGTGCCGCAGGCGAGCTGTTCCGTTTCGGCACAGGGTTTCGGTGTGCGACACATTGGCGCAGGCCATGGCCGCTGTTTCACCCGGATTTGCGCAGGATCAGCCTGTTCCCGGCACAAACAAGGCCCGGCTGCCGTTGGCATGTCGCGTGCAGAGCAAGCCAGGGCAGGCCCCGTTTCCCCACACGCAAACGTCGGGTCGCTTCCCTCTTCATCCAACAACGCAGGAGACAAACGCATGCTGTATGCCTTTCCCGGAACCGCTGGTGCCCCCGTCGGCTTCAAGGCGCGCTACGACAACTTCATCGGCGGCAAGTTCGTCGCGCCAGTGGGCGGCCAGTATTTCGACGTCATCACGCCGATCAATGGCAAGGTCTTCACCCAGGCTGCACGTTCGACCGAGGCCGACATCGAGCTGGCGCTGGACGCTGCGCACGCCGCCGCCGCCAAGTGGGCTGCCACGCCGGCCGCCACGCGCGCCAACGTGCTGCTGAAGATTGCCGACCGCATCGAACAGAACCTGGAGAAGCTGGCCTACGCCGAGTCGGTGGACAACGGCAAGCCGATGCGCGAGACGCTCAATGCCGACATCCCGCTGGCGGCCGACCACTTCCGCTACTTCGCCGGCTGCCTGCGGGCGCAGGAGGGCACGCTCAGCCAGATCGACGACGACACCATCGCCTATCACTTCCACGAGCCGCTGGGCGTGGTCGGCCAGATCATTCCGTGGAACTTCCCCATCCTGATGGCGGCCTGGAAGCTGGCACCGGCACTGGGCGCAGGCAACTGCGTGGTGCTGAAGCCGGCCGAGTCCACGCCGGTCAGCATCCTGGTGCTGGCCGAGCTGATCGCCGACCTGCTGCCGGACGGCGTGCTGAACATCGTCAACGGCTTTGGCCGCGAGGCCGGCATGCCGCTGGCGCAGAGCAAGCGCATCGCCAAGATCGCGTTCACCGGCTCCACGGCCACCGGCCGCGTCATTGCGCAGGCAGCGGCCAGCAACCTGATCCCGGCGACGCTGGAACTGGGTGGCAAGAGCCCGAACATCTTCTTCGACGACGTGGCTGCTGCCGACGATGCCTTCTTCGACAAGGCCATCGAAGGCCTGGTGCTGTTCGCGTTCAATCAGGGCGAGGTCTGCACCTGCCCCAGCCGCGCGCTGATCCAGGAATCGGTCTACGACAAGTTCATGGACCGGGCGATCAAGCGTGTGGCCGCGATCAAGCAAGGCAGCCCGCTGGACACCGACACGATGATGGGCGCGCAGGCCTCGTCGATGCAGATGGACAAGATCATGTCCTACCTGGAGCTGGGCAAGCAGGAAGGCGCGCAGGTGCTGATCGGCGGCGGCGCGGCGAAGATGGAGGGTGACCTGGCCGGCGGCTACTACATCCAGCCTACGCTGTTCAAGGGCCACAACAAGATGCGCATCTTCCAAGAGGAGATCTTCGGCCCGGTGCTGGCCGTGACCACCTTCAAGGATGAAGCCGAAGCCATGCAGATTGCCAACGACACGCCGTACGGCCTGGGTGCTGGCGTGTGGACCCGCGATGGCAGCCGGGCCTACCGCTTTGGCCGTGGCATCCAGGCCGGCCGCGTGTGGACCAACTGCTACCACGCCTACCCGGCGCATGCAGCCTTCGGCGGCTACAAGGAATCGGGCATCGGCCGCGAGACCCACAAGCAGATGCTGGACCACTACCAGCAGACCAAGAACCTGCTGGTCAGCTACAGCCCGAACAAGCTGGGCTTCTTCTGAACTTCACGCTGTCATGCACGAGCGGCCTTCGGGCCGCTTTTTTCATCGGGAGGCGCAAGCCATGATCGAACGCGTGATCGCCACCGACGCCGCCTTGGCGCTGGTGGCGCAACTGCAGGCGCGCCATGGTGCGGACATCTTTTTCTACCAGGCCGGTGGCTGCTGCGAAGGCAGCCACCCCATGTGCTGCGCGCCGGGCGACCTGACGCTCAACGCTGGCGACGTGCAGCTCGGCCGGGTCGGCGGCGCGTCGTTCCATGTCAGCCGTTCGCAATGCGAATACCTGCTGGGCATGCAGCTCACGCTGGACGTGCGCGCCGGAAGCCAGGGCAGCTATTCGCTGGAAGACCCGGAAGGCGTGCACTTTGTCAGCCTGACCCGGCTGTGGACGGATGAGGAGTGGCAGACCTTGGCTGCGCAGCCCGCGCCCCGCTGAACTCCGCGACAAAACCGTCAAACACCCCCGAACGGCGGATGGGCGGAGCCGGGGCGCGTCGCAACAATGCGACCGTCCCGTCCACTTCCTTCGCCTCGCCATGCCGCCCAAGTCGCCGTCCGTTTCACCCTCCTGGTTGCTGGGCTTGCCGGCGCTGCTGTCTACCGGGCTGGGTGGCCAGGTGCTCGCCGCCACGGCGCCGATCCAGGCGGTAGCCGAGTCGGCGCCTACGCTGCTGCTGGCGCGAGAACTCGGGCCGGACGTGTCGCCCGCACCCTACCTGGTCAGCGAGAAGTTCGACGGCGTGCGTGGCCTGTGGGATGGGCGCCGGTTGCGCTTTCGTGGCGGTGGCGAGATCCAGGCGCCGGCATGGTTCCTGGCCCAGTTGCCAACGCAGCCGCTGGACGGCGAACTTTGGCTCGGGCGAGGGCGCTTTGACGAAGTCTCGGCGCTGCTGCGGCGAGGCGACCCTGCCGATCCCGGCTGGCGCGCCTTGCAATATCGGGTTTTTGAATTGCCCGGTGGCGAAGGCAACTTCGAGCAGCGTACCGCGCGACTGGCCGTGCTTGCGCCGCCAGACGGCGCCGGCCCCGTGCGGGCCGTCGCGCAGTTCCGCGTGGCCGACCGCGTCACGCTGCAGCAGCGGCTGCAGGAGGTCGTGGCCGGCGGTGGCGAAGGCCTGGCGCTGCATCTGGCCGACGCGCCCTACCTGACCGGCCGCAATGGGTTGCTGCTGAAGTTCAAGCCGGTGCAGGACGCAGACGCGGTGGTCATCGGCCATGTGCCGGGCAAAGGCAAATATGCCGGCCAGATCGGCGCGCTTCGCGTGCGCAACGACGACGGCCAGGTCTTCCTCTTAGGCTCGGGCTTGAGCGACGCACAGCGCCGCAGCCCGCCGCCGCTGGGCAGCCGCCTGAGCTACAGCTGGCGCGGCCAGACCGACACCGGGTTGCCACGTTTCGCGACGCTGCTGCGGCTGCGCGACGCAGGCACCTGAGGTGCGACACCCGGTTTCGCGGGTACACGAAACCACCCGCCGGGCGGGTAGCGCGGCCTGCTTGGGGCGGCCCGGCGCTGGCCGCGTCCGGCCCCGCTGGGCCTGCGGTATCGTGCCGGCATGAGCGATTTCAGTTTTTTCTGGCACGACTACGAGACCTTCGGCCGCGTGCCGCGCCACGACCGGCCGTCGCAGTTCGCCGGGGTGCGCACCGATGCGGACTTGAACGAGATCGGCGCGCCGGTGATGGTCTATTGCCAGCCCGCGCCGGACTATCTGCCGGACCCGGAATCCTGCTTGCTGACCGGCATCCTGCCGCAGCTGTGCCTCGAAAAAGGCCTGCCCGAGCACCGCTTCGCCGCCACCATCGAGAAGGTGCTGGCCGCGCCGGGCACGGTGGGCGTGGGCTACAACTCCATCCGCTTCGACGACGAAGTGACGCGCCACCTGTTCTGGCGTTGCCTGATGGACCCGTATGCCCGCGAGTACAAGAACGACTGTGGCCGCTGGGACCTGCTGGACACCGTGCGCTGCATGTACGCGCTGCGGCCCGAGGGCATCGAGTGGCCGAAGCACGAGGACGGCCGGCCGTCGTTCAAGCTGGAGCATCTGAGCGCCGCCAACGGCCTGCTGCACGAGGCGGCGCACGATGCGCTGTCGGACGTGCGCGCCACCATTGGCCTGGCCCGGCTGATCCGCCAGGCCCAGCCGCGGCTGTGGGACTTCTGCCTGAAGCTGCGCAAGAAGGATGCTGTGTGGGCGGAGATCGGCGTCGGCCGTCCGTTCCTGCACATCTCCGGCATGTACGGCCCGGAGCGCGGCTGCATTGCCGCCGTCTGGCCGCTGGCGCCGCACCCGGTCAACAAGAACGAGCTGATCGTCTGGGACCTGGCGGTCGATCCGTCCGAGCTGTTCACGCTGAACGCCGCGGCCATCCGCGAGCGCATGTTCACCAAGGCCGACGCGCTGCCCGAAGGCGTGACGCGGCTGCCGATCAAGACCATCCACATCAACAAGTCGCCGGTGGTGATCGGCAACCTGAAGACGCTGTCGCACGCGATGGCCGAACGCTGGGGCCTGGACATGAACCTTGCGCTGCAGCACGCCCAGGCTTGCGCCGAAAACAGCGCCAAGCTCGGTGGCCTGTGGGACGAGGTGTTTGCCCGCCCGCCCGCCGAGCGCACGCCGGACGTGGACGAAGACCTCTATGGCGGCTTCGTCGGCCCGCAGGACCGCACCCGGCTGGACCGCCTGCGCAAGTTGAAGCCCGACGATCCCGCCTTGCCGCGTGCCAGCTTCGACGACGGCCGCCTCGGTGAGTTGCTGTTCCGCTACCGCGCCCGGAATTTCCTGGACAGCCTGAGCCCCGAAGAACACGAACGCTGGGAGCAGTACCGCGCTGCGCGCCTGCACGAAGGCGAGGGCGGCGCGATGAGCATCGACGCCTACCTGGAGAAGCTGGACGTGCTGGGCGCTGCGGCTGCCGAGAAGGGTGACGAGAAGGCGACCGCCATCCTCGACGCCTTGTCCGAATACCTCGAGCAGATCGCTCCAGAGATGTGATCATGGCTTCGGGCAAGCCCCTGGGCCGAAGCATGCGGGACGCGCGTATCGTCGCCGTCAACCCAACCACCTTGCGGAGTGCCCATGCTCAAGTCCGGCATTGACCAGGACGCCCTGATCGAGATGTTCTCGACCACCAGCGCGCGCCAGACGGCGCAGCTGCGCGACGCCGTGCACACGGCCACCTTGAAGGCCTTGCAGGGCCGCGAGATGAGCCTGAAGAACATCCGCTCGGTGCTGAAGTCGGTCACCGAGGCCGCCAGCGCCGGCACCGCCGGCCGTGGCCTGCCGGAGGTCGATGCCGAGGCCATGCTGGGCTCGGCGCTGGCCGGCATGGACGATGCGCTGCTGAAGGCCGTCGAGGCCCACCAGGTGGCGCTCAGCAGCCTGGCTGGCCAGGGCGTGGGCCTGCAGGACAAGCAGCTCAAGAAGGCGCTGGGCGATCTGGAGCAGCTGGAAGACACCATGTTCGGTGCGGTGCGCAAGGCGGCGGACGCCGCCGGTGGCACGCTGTCCGGCCCTTGGGAGCAGGCGCTGTCTCACTTCAAGCAGGACGGCAGCCAGGCCGGTGCGCATGCGCAGGCGACCGTCAACGGCGTGACCGCACAACTGGAGAAGATGCAGACGGCCATGCGCGACACCCGGGCCGCCGGCCTGAAGGCCGCGCAGGCGTTGGCGCAGAGCTACACCGCGCTGGTCAGCGGCGTGCTGATGGGCATGTCCGACGCCTTGCGCCAGGGCGGCAGCGCCGGTTCACCACCGCCGCCCACTGCTGCACCTGCCGCGCCCGCAGCCAAATCCGCACGCCGCAAAGCCACTTGAACCCCTGGGCCGGCAGGCCCTGTGTACCACCCGCCCTAAAATCCGCGGTCGACCTCCAGGAAGCCCGTCTGCCGCGCAGCGGGCTTTTTCACTTTTCACGGATATTTGCGCCATGACCCGAGTCGTCATCAGCGGCACCGGCCTTTACCAGCCGCCGCACGTGATCACCAACGCCGAGCTGGTGGAGGCTTTCAACGCCTATGCTGCGCTGCAAAACAAGCAGCATGCCGACGCAATCGCCGCCGGCACCCGCGCGGCCATCACCAACTCCAGCGTGGAGTTCATCGAGAAGGCCTCGGGCATCAAGCAGCGCTATGTGATCGACAAGGCCGGCGTGCTGGACCCGACGCGCATGTACCCGCGCTTCGAGGCCCGCGCTGACGAGCAGCTGTCGCTGATGGCCGAGATCGCGGTGGACGCCGCGAAGCAGGCGCTGGCCGCGGCGGGCAAGACCGGCGCGGACGTGGACGCAGTGCTGTGCGCCGCGGCCAACATGCAGCGCGCCTACCCGGCGATGGCGGTCGAGATCCAGCAGGCGATTGGCGCCGGGGGCTACGGATTCGACATGAACGTGGCCTGTTCGTCGGCCACCTTCGCCATCGAACAGGCGGTCAACGCGGTCAAGGCCGGCAGCGCCAGGTGCGTGCTGGTGGTCAACCCCGAAATCACTTCGGCGCACCTGGAATGGCGCGACCGCGACTGCCACTTCATCTTCGGCGACGTCTGCACCGCGGTGATCATCGAAGCTGCCGACACGGCCACCAGCAGCGAGCAGTGGGAGATCCTCGGCACCAAGCTGGCGACCGAGTTCTCCAGCAACATCCGCAACAACTTCGGCTTCATGAACCGCGCCGAAGACAACGACCCGCTGGGCCGCGACAAGACCTTCTACCAGGAGGGCCGCAAGGTCTTCAAGGAAGTGGTGCCGATGGCCGCGGCGCACATCGAGAAGCACCTGCACACGCTGCGGGTGGAGCCCACGCAGGTGCGCCGCTTCTGGCTGCACCAGGCCAACCAGGGCATGAACCAGCTGGTGATCAAGAAGCTGCTCGGCAGCGACGGCAATGCCGACATCGCGCCGCTGATCCTGGACGAATTCGCCAATACCGCATCGGCCGGTTCGGTGATCGCCTTCCACCGCCACCACAGCGACCTGGCCAAGGGCGACCTGGGCGTGATCTGTTCGTTCGGCGCCGGTTATTCGATCGGCAGCGTGATCGTCAAGAAGCGCTGAGGGCAGCGCTGCCCGCGGTCACTCGGGCTTGATGCCGGCGATGCGTATCACGCGGCCCCACCGGCTGACTTCGCGGTCAACGAAGTTCGCGTAGCTGTGCGAGCCCTGGTCCGGGATCACAAAGCCTTTGGACTCCAGCTGTTGCCTGGTGTCCGGTGACTGCATGATCTTCACCAGTTCGGCTTCCAGCCGTGCGGCGATGGGGGCGGGCGTCTTGCTGGACACCGAAATGCCGGACCAAGACATTGCCACGAATCCCGGAATCTCCTTTTCGCTGATCGCCGGCACGTTGGGGAACAGCGAATTGCGCGAAGTGCTGGTGACTGCCAGGGCCTGGAGCTTGCCCTCTTTCACCAGGGGATAGGCCGAGTCCTGATTGATGAATGCCATCGGCACCTGGCCTTCCAGCAGCGCAGCGACCAAGGGCCCGCCGCCTTTGTAGGGCACGCCAACGATGGAGAGGCCCTTGCAGTCCCGGCCGCCTTGGGCATTGCCCAGGCAGACGCTCAGCGACTGCTTGAGCAATTCCATCGCCACGTGGCCGGAAGATGCGTGCGTGAAGCCGTAGCTGAGCTTGCCGGGATTGGCCTTGCCGTAGGCGATCAGCTCGGCCAGTGTCTTGAACGGTGACTTGGGGCTGGCGACCAGCACATTCGCACCGGAATGAACCTGCGTCAGGTGCGTGAAGTCCTTGATGGAGTCATAGCCGACCTGCGCATCCATGCCGTGCGCCACGGCGTTCTGGCCAATGCCGCTTTGAATCAGCGTGTAGCCGTCGGCGGGTTGCGACAGCGCCTTCAAGGTGCCGGTGACGCCGCCGCCGCCGGCGATGTTTTCCACGTTGACGGGCTGCTTCAGTGCCACGGCGAGCTTGCCGGCGATCAGCCGGCCCATGAAATCGCTGGTGCCGCCGGGCGGGAACGGAACGACCAGCTTGAGGGGCTTGGTCGGCCATTCCGATGCCTGCGCGTGCGCAGAATGTGCGCCCAGCAATGACATGGTCAAGCCCAACCAGGTCGCCAGCAATGAACTGCAACGTATCACTTGTGTTGTCTCCGTGGGTCTCGAATGCGAATCGTCTAATCGTCTTTTAGCCAAGTCTGCAGCGCGATTCGGCGGCCAATCTAACATCGCTCGCATTCGCCACCAAGGTTTGGTGGCGAACATGCGTGGCATCCTGCCGCCTTCTTGAAGACGTCAGGGCAGCTTGTCAGGCGCTGATCCGGAGGCGATGCTGGTGCAGCAAGGCGTAAGCCGGGCGACAGGCCTCGGCCACGGCCAGGGCCGCACCTTGCAACTGAGGCGAGCGAGGGCGCCAGGCCTCAAAGCCGGTCGACGCCCAGACGGCGTCGTACCAGTGGGGCGCCCAGATGCCGTCGCTGTCCCGCCGACCTGCGGGCCAACTGAGCATGCGCTGCGTGAAGGCGATGCCCAGCGCGGTGCAGACCGCTTTCAGGTAGGCCTCGGGCGCCTGCAGGAAGTCGTCTGCGGCTATCACCATCGGCGCTTGGCCGCTGCGCTGCGCCAGCTCGTCGAACAGCGCGGCTTGCTGCAGCAGGCCGATGTCGGCCGGGGCCACGGTGGCGCGGCTCTTCAGATAGCTCTCCACGACCTGCGCCGGGTCGCGGATCAGCAGCACGTTGTGCAGCTTGTGCACCCAGTCCGTCGCCATGCCTGGCAGCAGGTGGTGGCTCATGTGCTTCTGGTACCAGACCGGCTGAGCGTCAGGTGCCGGGCCTTCGCTCAGGGCCCGCGCCACGCGCGCTGCGTCGATGTCGCCGTCGGCAATGATGTCGTCGCGGCCCGGGTGGTCCAGGCCCGTCGCAGCCAGGTAGGCGGCGTACAGCGGCTCGTCGCTGACGGCGCAGTCACCGCGGTTTTCCCAGGCCCGCATCATCGCGGTGGAAATGTTGCGCGGGCCGCTCCACATGGCCACGCGCAGCGGTGCTCCGGCGTTCATGCCCATGAGCCTTCTTGCGCTGCCACGTCGCGGGCCACCAGCGCCTTGTACAGCGCTTGCAGCCGCAGCACCATGGGTCCCGGCAACCCGCCTTCCATTGCGCGGCCGTCCACCTCGCGTACCGGCACCACGCCAGCAAAGGTGCCGGTGCAGAAGGCCTCTTCGGCGCTGTAGACCTGGGTCAGGCTGAAGTTCTTCTCGAACACCGGAATGCCGGCCTCGCGGCAGACCTGGATCACGTTGCTGCGCGTGATGCCGCCCAGGCAGTAGTCGCCGCTGCTGGTCCACACTTCGCCACCACGCACGATGAAGAAGTGCGTGGAGTTGCAGGTCGCCACAAAGCCGTGCGGGTCCAGCATCAGCGCTTCATCGGCACCTGCGGCGGTGGCCTGGATGCAGGCCGTGATGCAGTTGAGCTTGCTGTGGCTGTTGAGCTTGGGGTCCAGCACGTCCGGGTAGCCGCGGCGCACGTGCACCGTGAACAGCTTCAGGCCGGCGTTGACCGTCTCCGGCTTGGCCAGCTTGAATTCCGGCAGGATCACGATGGTGGCCGGGCCCACGGTGACACGCGGGTCCTGGTATGGCGTGCGCTTCACACCGCGGCTGACCATCAGCCGGATGTGCACGCCGTCGTGCATCTGGTTGGCCTTCAGCGTGTCGTAGACGGCCTGCCTAAGTTCGGCCTTGCTCATGCCGATGTCCAGCATGATGGCCTTGGCACCTTCCCACAGCCGCGCCAGATGTGCATCCAGGAACACCGGATGCCCCTGCACCACGCGCAGGCCTTCCCACACACCATCGCCGAGCACGAAGCCACTGTCGAAAACCGACACCGTGGCGTCGGCGCGCGACTTGAGCTGGCCGTTGATCCAGATGCGGATGTCCGCATTGCGCGGGTCGTCGTGGAAGTCGTGAATGCTTTGCGACATTGGGTTTCAGGGTTCTCGGGTGATGGACGAGTCTAGCGGCAGTGGCATCATCTCGGGCTGGCCGTCCCACCAAGGGCGGTTTTTGGGGCCGGTCATCGCCGGCCATGACAGCAAAGGTTATCGAATGCACTCGTTCCAAAAGCACTCTCTCGCCGGCGCCGCTGGTCTGTTGCTGGCCCTGGTCGCCAGCCTCGCCGCGGCGCAAGACAAGCTGCAAAGCCTTGGCAATGCGAATGCCAAAGCGTCGGTGATGAGCCGCGAAGAGCTGCGCGCCTGCTTCAAGGAGCAGGACAGCATCAAGGCCGCGAGCATTGACCTGGGCACCAAGCGCACCGCGCTGGACGCCGAGCGCAAGCAGCTTGAAACCGAGAACGAGGCCATGAAGCAGCAGCGCGATGCATTGGCTGCCCGTGTCAACCAGAACGCGGCCGACATGAATGCTCGCGTGGCCGCACACTCTGCCAAGGTGGAAGCCTTCAACCAGAAGATGGACGCGCTGAACGCCGCGGCGAAGAAGGGCGAGAACATCGACCGCCGCCAACAAGTGCTGGAGCGTGAGGGCAAGGAAATCCAGAAGACCTCCGACGAGCTGAACGAAGCCGGCAAGGTGTTCCAGGCCAGCGTCGATGAAGACAAGAACAAGCTCGACAGCCAGTTTCAGCAGTTCCAGGTCAAGACCGACCAGTGGAACACCCGCAACCATGACATGGATGTGGCCGCGGCGAACTATGACGCCGACCTGAGCTCGTGGAAGACCCGCTGCGGTGGCCGCAACTACCGCGAGAGCGACGAAAAGGCCATCCGCGCTGGCAAGTAAGACAGCGAAGCCCGCCATGCCGCAACGCCTGCTGATCATCGGCGGCACCCGCTTCGTCGGGCGCCACCTGGCCGAGGCGGCGCTGGCGGCGGGTCATGGCGTCACGCTGTTCAACCGGGGCCAGAGCGGCGAGCCTTTGCCAGGTGCCGAGTCAATCCGGGGCGACCGTCGCGGCGATCTTTCCGCGCTGGCTGCCGGGCGCTGGGACGCGGTGGTCGACTGCTGCGGCTACCTGCCCGGTGAGGTCGCCGCGATGGCGCAGGCCTTGAAGGGCCGTGTTGACCGCTACGTCTTCATCTCCAGCGTCTCGGCCTATGCCGACTTCCGCCAGCCCAATGCCGAAGACTCACCGCTGGGTGTGCTGGCCGACCCCGACACCACGGTGGTCGACGGTGACACCTACGGCCCGCTGAAGGCCGCCTGCGAGCAGGCGGTGCGGCAGGTTTTCGGCGAGCAGGCGCTGCTGATCCGCCCTGGCCTGGTCGTCGGCCCGCACGACCACACCGGCCGCTTCACCTGGTGGCCGGCGCGGGTTGCCAGTGCGGCGGATGGCGAACCGCTGCTGGCGCCGGGTCATCCCGAAGACGAACTGCAGTTCATCGACGCCCGGGACTTGGCGGCCTTTGTGCTGCATGCTGTGGCGCAAGGCGAGTCCGGTGCTTTCAACGTGGCCACGCTGCCCCGCGTGCATCAGTTTGGCGACCTGCTGCAGCATTGCGTGGAGGCTGCCGGCACCCGGCCACAGGTCTGCTGGGCCTCGTCCGCCTGGCTGCTGGCGCAGCAGGTATCGCCCTGGGACCAGATGCCCTTGTGGCTGGGAGAGGACCCTGGCTACGCGGCCTTCCAGCGCAACAACACCCTGCGCGCCCATGACGCTGGCCTGCGCTGCCGCCCGCTGGGGGAGACGGTGGCTGACACGCTGGCCTGGTGGCGCGCCTTGCCGGCCGAGCAGCAAGGTTTTCCGAAGACCGGCCTGCCACTCGAGCGCGAACGCGAACTGCTGAGCCGACTCACCACAGCCCAGGCTTCGTGACCATCAGCCAGAAGGTTGCGAGCATCGCGACGAAGGCCGGGTAGCCGAGCCATTCCCACAGCTTGGCCTGTTGCCAATGCAGTGCCAGCGGACATCCAGGCAGCGGCTCATGGACCGGTGGGATCTCATGACCATGTGCGCGCCAGCAGTTGGTTCGGCGGGCAGGGCGCGTGGCCCAGCACGGCATCGAACTGCGCCGCTTCGGCAGCGCTCGCGGTGTTGTCTCGCTGCAGCAGGCCCAGCGTCTGCCGGCCC
>NZ_VIDT01001039.1 GCF_006519715.1 Ideonella azotifigens | reverse complement strand
TGCGCGCCACCGGCACGGTGTCGAACAACCCTGCGGTCAGGGCACTCAGGATCAGCACCTGCTCGGGCACCGACAAAGGATCGGCCTGCGCCTGCTTCAGGCAGGCGCGGATGCGCTGCCCGTGCGCAATCACCTGCTGGCTGCGCTCATCGAGGCGGGCGCCGAACTTCGAGAAAGTCTCCAGCTCCTCGAACTGCGCGTAGGCCAGCTTGAGGTCCCCGGCCACGGCGCGCAAGCTGCCCAGCTGCGCCTTGCCGCCGACCCGCGAGACCGATTGGCCCACGTCGACCGCTGGCAGCACGCCCAGCTCGAACAGCCGGGGCGACAGGTAGATCTGCCCATCGGTGATGGAGATCAGGTTGGTCGGGATGTAGGCCGACATGTCCTGCGCCTCGGTCTCGACGATGGGCAAGGCCGTGAGCGAGCCACCGCCCCGTTCGGCGCTCAGGTGGGTGGCGCGTTCCAGCAGCCTGGCGTGCAGGTAGAAGATGTCGCCAGGGAAGGCTTCGCGACCGGGCGGCCGCTGCAGCAGCAGCGACAGTTCACGGTAGGCGCGGGCATGCTGGGTGAGGTCGTCGTAGACGATCAGCACATCCCGCCCGGCTTCCATGAAGTGCTCGGCAATGCTGGTGGCGGCATATGGCGCGATGTAGGCCAGCCCCGGCGCCTGCTGGCCTTCGCAGACAAGCACCACCGTGTAGTCCAGCGCCCCGTGCTCGCGCAGCGTGGCCACCGCCTTGGCCACCGCCGAGGCCCGCTGGCGGATCGCGCAGTACACGCACAGCACGTTCTTGCCGCGCTGGTTCAGGATGGCGTCGATGGCAATCGCCGTCTTGCCGGTCTGGCGGTCGCCGAGGATCAGCTCGCGCTGGCCGCGGCCCACGGGAATCAGCGCGTCGACGACCTTGACGCCGGTCTGCAGCGGCATGCTCACCGCAGCGCGTTCCATGATGGGCGCGGCCGGCCGCTCCACGGGCAGCCGGCTGCTGGCGCGCACAGGCCCCAGGCCATCCAGCGGCCGGCACAGCGGGTCGATGACGCGGCCCAGCAAGCCCTCGCCCACGGCCACGTCCATCACGCGGCCCGTACGTTCGACCGGATCGCCTGCACGCAGGCGCCAGTACGCGTCCAGCAGCACCACGCCCACGCCTTCTTCGTCGATGTCGAACGCGATGCCGTAGACGTCCCCGGGAAAGCGGACCAGTTCATCGAACGCGACATTCGGCAGGCCGGTCACCCTGGCCACCCCTGCGGCCACGTGCGTGACGGTGCCAACCTCGCTCAGGCCCAGCACCGGCGCGTGCCCCGTCCTGGCCTCGGCCATGGCGGCGAACAGCCGCTCGACCGCACGCCGCGGCGCGATGGTTTCGGCGTTCACTGGACGACCTTCGCGCTGAC
>NZ_VIDT01001038.1 GCF_006519715.1 Ideonella azotifigens | reverse complement strand
CACCGATGATCAATTGGCAGACGGTGGTCGTCATGGGGCGCATGGTAACCAGCCCGGTGCGGCCCGTACAGCGCCTTTCAGGTGCGGGAAGCCCACGCCAACGGCCATCACTCCGGACTTCCAAACCGAATCGCAGACCTCACTCGTGCCTTTTCCGCTTCCACCTCCCGGTTGCGCGGCTCTGCGTTGGTGACCAGCGAAGCCATCAGCACTCGGGCCGAGGCGGCGACCTCTGCAACTGCCCTTTCGAATGCCGCTTCGTTGGCCTTGGATGGCACTGAAAACCCGCTGAGCTTTCGCACGAACTGCAGCGAGGCGTCGCGGATTTCCAGTTCGGTGGCGGGGGGCTCGAAATTGAACAGCGTCTTGATGTTTCGGCACATGGGTGACTCCAGGATTCGATTCAGCGCGCGCCGCGGTCAAAGGGAAGCCTGAATGCGGCAGGGCACAGCCATCCCAGCACCAGCGCGACGATGAACAGGGCCGGCACGTCGCCGAGCAGGTGTCCGGTGTGCATCGGGTTGGCCGTGGCCTGGACGGCCATGACTGCGGCGTGGACGATGCTCGACCAGATGGTGAAGGCGATCAGGCTGAGGTGCTGGACGGGATTGCGGGAGGCGATCAGCAGGAAGACGCCGAGCGTGGCGTACAGGGCGATGATCATCTCGATGTACTCCGAGTGGCCGTGGTGCCATGCCCAGCCAGCTGGCCACAGCACCGTCAGCGGGTACACCCCGAAGATGAAGATCAGGCCGAAGGTCAGCAAGGCGAAGCGAAGAGGATTCGACTTTCTTTGCGTATTCATGCCGCACTCCCGTGCTCTGTGACCCGGCGACTGAAGCGCCGCGAATTTTCGCGCCGCACCGTTTTGCGCTGCACACTAGCACGCCCGAAATGGCATGGCCATGCGCTCTTGCTGCAAGCCGTCGCGGGGCGGAATCATCGTTGACCTCTGACCTTCCGACGGACGCCTGCCCAGCGAGCGGGGCTGTCCTTGACCGTGGGGCAGGCGGGCGCCGACCTATGAACACGGGTTTCCCTGAGGTGACGGGCCGGATTGGTTCGCGAAGTGACATGCTTGGTCACTCCGGGCGTGGCATTGATCGTGCATCATCCGGAAAGCGCTCGTCCGGCCCTAGGCTTCACCGGATCGGCGCTGCATAGCATGAGAAGTTCTGAGTTCCCCATCTTTGGCTCCGCCGGCCACCTCTCTGCTCGCGCGGTGCGCGTTGCGTGGATGTCCGGCCTCATGCTGTCCCTTGCCGGTTGCACGCATGTGCCGCTGGTCGGCGGCTGGCTGGGCGGCGACAAGGGCGGCACCGCGCCGGTGCCCCCGCCACCTGCGCCGGTGCAGCCCTACCAGGCGACCGGGCACGAGCCGGAATGGCGCATCGACCTCG
>NZ_VIDT01001037.1 GCF_006519715.1 Ideonella azotifigens | reverse complement strand
GACATCACGCTGGCCGCCGCCCGCGACATTGACCTGACCCAGGGCCAGACCCGGCTCTACAGCTGGGGCGTGGGCAGCACCGATGCGGCGGCGCTGGCCGCGAGCAAGACGCTAGGCCAGGCCGACCTGTTCCGCGTGGACGCGGGCGACCTGCGCGTCAGCGCCGGCCAGTCGGTGCGCTCGCGCTCGGTGACCGCGGATCCGTACCAGCAGTACTACACCAACACCTTGCAGTCGGCCCATGCCAACGGCTGGACGCGCATCACCGAGCGCGGCCCGCTGGTCTACTGGACTTCCGAGCCGGACACCTACGAAGCCGGCTTCCAGCACGGCCTGGCGTCGTTTGGCGGTGGCTGCATCGACGTGAGCGCCGGTACGGATGTGCGTGAGCTGATGCTGGCTGCGCCGACGACAGGCTTCATTGATGCCGACGGCGCGCACAGCTACGGCGGTGGCAGCGTGCATGTGCAGGCCGGGCGCGACGTGGTCGGTGGCCTGATCCAGGCCGGCGGCCGGGAGCTCACGGTGCAGGCCGGCCGCGACGTGGCCTGGCAGGAGAACCAGGCGCTGACCGAGCGCGGTGCGATCACTGCCGGGCTGCAGCTGGCGCACGAGAACACCACGATGGACATCAGTGCGCGGCGCGACCTGACGCTGGGCTCGGATGTCAGCAGCCATGCCGTCGATGGCCGCTGGATCAGCGGACTGGATGGCCAGGCCTCGCTGAGCTTGCGCGCCGCAGGCGGTGACCTGCGCTACCGGGCCGATGCCGAACCCGACACACCGCTCAACACCGCCGGCGACGCGCAGACCGTCAACCTGCTGCCAACGCAGGTGCTGATGGCCGCGCCATCCGGTTCGCTGCAGGTTGGCGGCTACCTGGCCGCTCCGGTCATCCAGCAAGCCGAAGCGGCTGCCGCACGGCTGGACCTGCTGGCCGGCCAGCAGCTCACGCTGGCGACCAGCCTGCAGGTCAATGCCAGCTGGACGCAAGGCGTGTCGTACCAGGATGACAGCGGCATCGACGCGCAGAGCCTGAACGGTCAGGGCCTGCCTGGCAGCGCCTGGCTCGCACTGGGCTATGGCGACCTCGCGCGCGGCGACGGCAACGGCCTGGACCGCACGGACCGCACGCCGGTGCGCATGATCGCCGCGGGTGGCGACCTGGAGGTGCAGAGCTCGCTGCGCTCGGCCCGCCCGGTGCGGTTGATGGCAGAACGCGACATCCTGCTCACAGGCAGCAATGTCAACGCCGGCCTGGAGGTCCAGCAGCAGGCTGTGCGGCTGGACGGCAACACGCCAGCCATCAACGCGCCCGCCAGCGAGCTGAGCCTGCTGCAGGCCGGGCGCGACATCCAGCTCGGTCTGGCCTCCATCCGCGTGGCCGGCCCCGGCGACCTGGTGCTG
>NZ_VIDT01001036.1 GCF_006519715.1 Ideonella azotifigens | reverse complement strand
GCTCGCTGCACGATGAGCGGTTGAATTGCAGCCGACTCACGAGCAACCGGACAGCAGCCGTTTTCTGACGGCCGGGTACGGTGGCCGGTAGCGTACCGAAGCGCGAGAAGTCGGCGGCAAGCATCGCTGCAACGCGTTCCGTCAGTGAGGGCGCGGGCAAACTTGGGCGCTGCGCTTTGTGCTGAGGCTAGGGTGTCGAGTTCAGGCTTGAGTGAAAGAGTCCAGCCTTGATTGAAAACCGACATCCCGTCTCAGACCGTTTGCAGCCGCAACTGCCGCCGCTGCCAAAGCGTCTCGGCGCTGTACAGCATCAACGCGACCCAGATCAGCGCAAAGCCGATCAGGCGGGCCGGTTGCATGGGTTCGCGGAAGATCAGCACGCCGAGCAGGAACTGCAGGCTGGGGCTGATGTATTGCAGCAGGCCAAGCGTGGCCATTGAGACGCGCTGCGCGCCGTAGGCGAAGAGCAGCAGCGGCGCGGCGGTGATGGGGCCCGCCAGCAGCAGCCAGACCCAGGTGGCGGCGTCGGCCTGCGCGGTGTCGCCGCCGTGCGTGCCCAGCCACAGCAGGGCAGGGATGGCGACCGGGGCCATCAGCAGGGTCTCGGTCGTCAGCCCTTCGAGCGCACCGAGCGACGCGGTCTTTTTCAGCAGGCCGTAGGCGCCGAAGCTGGCGGCCAAGCCCAGCGCGATCCACGGCGGTGAGCCGGCTACCGCGCCTAGCCAGAGGACGCCTGCAGCGGCCACCGCCAACGCGGCCCATTGCAGGCGTCGCGGCCGTTCGTGCAGCACCAGCACGCCCAGCAGCACGTTGAACAGCGGGTTGATGAAATAGCCCAGCGCTGCCTCGACCACATGGCCGTTGTGCACCGACCAGACGTACAGCACCCAGTTGATGGACAGCAGGAAGGCGCTGGCCGCGTAGGTTGCGACCGTGCGCGGGGAGCGCATGGCCGGCCTCAGCCAGCCCCACTGGCGCCGCGCGCTGAGCACCAGCACCAGGCACAGCAAGGCCCAGACCGAACGGTGGAAGATCAGCTCGACGGCGCTGATCTGTGACAGGCGGTGGAAGTACAGCGGGAACAGGCCCCAGCAGACGTAGGCCAGGCCGGCGGCGTAGACACCAGGATTCATGGAGCGCTCGGGTTGGGCAGGTCGCCGGGTTGGCGATTGTCCCCAGCCTGCAATCCCCTCATGGCCCCCATGGCCCCCATGGCACGCACTGCCTCCGAGCCTTCGTCCCACTGCCACTCGCCTTGTGCGAACAGCGCCTGCCAGGCCGCATCGGGCGGCGCGTGCAAGGCCGGCGGCTGGCCGGTTGCCGGGTGCGGCAGTGTCAGGTCCAGCGCATGCAGCCACAGCCGGCTCTTGCAGCGTGTGCATCCATTCCGCATGCTGCGCCGGCGCC
>NZ_VIDT01001035.1 GCF_006519715.1 Ideonella azotifigens | reverse complement strand
AAGCCTGGCGTTCGTCGAACTCAAACTGGCCGCGCTGACGGCCGAAGGCGCGCTGCACCTGGGCGCTGCGGACGGCCCGCTGCTGCAACCGCAAGCCCTGCCGTACCCGCTGCTGCAGGATGAAAGCTGAACCGGCGGCTGCCGGCGCGCCACCGGCCTGGTTCATCTATTACCGCGTTCCGGAACCCGAGCTGGCCACGGCCAGTGCGCTGGTGCGTGGCTTCCAGCAACGCCTGCGCGGCGACTGGCCCGGCCTGTCGACCGAAGTCATGCGGCGGCCAGAAGCCAACGACGGCTGCGTCACGCTGATGGAGGTGTACCGCCTGCTGCCCCAGGTCTCGGCAGCGGACGCTGCCGGCCTGCCGCAGGCCATCGAAGCGGCAGCCAGCGTGCTGGCGCCGCACCTGGCCGGCCCACGCCACACCGAACGTTTCGTGCCATGTGCCTAGCCGCCATTGCGCTGGATCAGCACCCGCGCTTTCCGCTGGTGGTCGCGGCCAATCGCGACGAGTACCTGGACCGTCCGGCCAGCATGTTGGACTGGTGGACACCGCCTGGTGACGGCCCGGCCGTGCTGGCCGGCCGCGACCTGAAGGCTGGTGGCACCTGGCTGGGCATGACGGCCGCCGGCCGCTTCGGCCTGGTGACGAATGTGCGCCGGCCCATGCTGACCGAGCCCGGCGCACCCTCTCGTGGCGAGATCGTGCTGCGCTGGCTGGGCAGCACGGCGCGAGCTGACCGCTTCTGGCCGTCGGTTGCGATGGCCGGCTACGCGCCCTTCAACCTGATTGCCGCGGACTTCCAGCGCGGCGAATGCTTCTGGGCCAGCAACGAACACAGCCACCCTCGCCGGCTGGACCGTGGCGTGTTTGGTCTGAGCAATGCCGCGCTGGACACGCCCTGGCCCAAGGTCCAGGCGCTGAAGGCGCGGCTCACGCAGGCCTTGTCGCAAACCGGCCCGGTCGAACAATTGCGCACCCAGCTGTTCGCCGCGCTGGCCGACAACAAGCAGGCGCCCGACGCCTCGCTGCCGCAGACCGGCGTGCCGCTGACGGTCGAGCGCATGCTCTCGCCCGCCTTCATCCACAGCGCCGATGGCCGCTACGGCACACGCTGCTCCACCGTGCTGATCACCGAACGCGTCGGCACCCGGCTGATTACCCAGGTCTTTGAACAGACCCACAGCCCCGGCCAGGCCAGCAGCCCGCCGGTGCAGCGCCAGTTGCTGGACTGGCCGCCGGTCCAGAGCAGCTTCGCGCCGCTGCTGGTGCCGATACAGCACTGACGGCGAGCTGCTGCGTCAGCGCAGCGCCCGCACCATCTCCACGTGCTGGATGCCGGCTTCCTCGAAGACCGGCCCGCGCGACGTGAAGCCGGCCCGGCTGTAGAACGGCGCGGCGCTGGTCTGG
>NZ_VIDT01001034.1 GCF_006519715.1 Ideonella azotifigens | reverse complement strand
GCGCCGGTCAACACGCCCAATGCCAGTGGCGGCGTGAACCAGAGCATCAGCCAGACCAGCCAGCGCGCCATCTACCAGTGGCAGAGCTTCGACATCGGCGCCAACAGCAGCGTCACTTTCGACATGGCGGACAAAGGCTACAGCGCGCTGAACCGCGTGATGGGTGGCACTGCGCCGTCGCAGATCTTCGGCAAGCTCACGGCCACCAAGGGCGGCGAGATCTACCTGATCAATGCCAACGGCATCCTGTTCGGCAAGGGCGCGCAGGTCAACACCGGCTCGCTGATCGCCTCGGCGCTGAACCTCACGGATGACGAGTTCAAGTCCGGCCTGACCAACAGCCTGCTCTACAACACCCTCTCGCCCACCTTCAAGTACGACGGCGAGGCCGCCAACTTCGTCGACAGCAAGAACTTCGTGCGCGTGGACGAGGGCGCGACCATCACCACCGACAACGGCGGCCGGGTCTTCCTGTTCGCCAAGCGGGTGGAAAACGCCGGCAGCATCAGCACGCCCGGCGGCCAGACCCTGCTGGCCGGCGGCGGCGCCATCTACCTGCAGCGGCCCGACAGCCGGCCGCTGTATGCCTCCGAGACCAACCCGGACGTGCCCGCGCTGCGCGGCCTGCTGGTCGAGGTGGGCGCGGGCCCGAAGGACGCGGAAGACCGCCAGGGCAGCGTCGTCAACACCACGAGCGGCCTGATCAGCACGGCGCGCGGCAACACCACGCTGGTGGGCATGACGGTGAACCAGATGGGCCGCATCAGCGCGACCACCAGCGTCACCGAAAACGGCAGCATCATCCTGCGCGCCCAGGGCAACGCCAAGGCCGGCACCAGCAGCGTGGACGCGACCCAGGCCGGCGCGCTGGTGCTGGGTGCCGGCAGCCAGACGACGATTGCCCCTGACAACGCGGCCGAGCAGAACGGCAACAAGCCGTTGACCAGCGACGGCAACGCCACCTTCGTCGCACCGCGCATCGACCTGGCCGGCGCCAGCGTGCTGCTGGACACCGGCGCGAAGATCATCGCGCCCGGCGCCACGGTGGACGTGCGGGCCGAGAAGGTGCCCAACTACGAGCCCACCGCCACGCGCGGCTACGCGGCCGACAAGGGCGTGGACGAGGCTTCGCGCATCGTGCTGGCCGAGGACGCGCTGATCGACGTCTCCGGCACCACCGACACGGTCGCCAGCGTCTCGCAATTCTTCGTCACCACCGGCCTGCTGGGCAGCAACGACCTGAAGGACGCGCCCATCCAGAAGGACGGCCTGCTCTACCGCAGCAAGGTCACCGTGGACGTGCGCCAGGACTCTGCCCTGCTCGGCAGCCTGGAAGGCTACCGCGACGGCATCCAGCAGACGATTGGCGAGCGGCTCTCGGCCGGCGGCAAGGTGCGGCTGACGGCCGG
>NZ_VIDT01001033.1 GCF_006519715.1 Ideonella azotifigens | reverse complement strand
CGCGGCTGCCGGTGCCAGCACCTCGGCCAGCTGCGCCAGCGGCAGCTGCATCAGCTCGCCAATGTCCCGCCCGGCAAATTTCACCGAAAGTGCCTCGGGCTTGAGCCGCTTGCCGGCGCATGCGGGGCACAGCCCGCCCACCAGGAAACGCGCCACGCGGCGCTTCATCAGCGCGCTCTGCGTGGTGGCAAAGGTGTGCAGCACGTATTTGCGCACGCCCATGAAGGTGCCCTGGTAGCTGGGCTCCAGCTTGCGCTTCAGCGCAGCCTTGGTTTCGGCGGGCGTGAAGCCGGCATAGACCGGCACCGTGGGCTGCTCCTCGGTGTAGAGGATCCAGTCCTTGAGCTTGCGCGGCAGATCGCGCCATGGCCTGTCCACGTCGTGGCCGAGGGTGACCAGGATGTCGCGCAGGTTCTGCCCGTGCCAGGCCGGTGGCCACGCGGCAATGGCACGCTCGCGGATCGTCAGCGTGTCGTCCGGCACCATGCTTTTTTCGGTCACGTCATAGACATGGCCCAGGCCGTGGCAGGTGGGGCAGGCGCCCTGCGGCGTGTTGGGCGAGAAGTCTTCCGCGTACAGCATGGGCTGCCCAGGCGGGTAGCTGCCGGCACGCGAATACAGCATGCGCAGCAGGCTGGCCAGCGTGGTCACGCTGCCGACGGACGAGCGCGTGCTCGGCGTGCCGCGCTGCTGCTGCAACGCCACGGCCGGCGGCAGCCCGTCGATCGAATCGACCGCCGGCACGCCGACCTGGTCGATCAAGCGCCGCGCATAGGGCGCCACCGACTCGAAATAGCGCCGCTGCGCCTCGGCATACAAGGTCCCGAAGGCCAGCGAAGACTTGCCCGAACCCGACACCCCGCTGAACACCACCAATGCGTCCCGTGGGATGTCCACGTCGACGTTCTTCAGGTTGTGTTCGCGGGCGCCGCGCACGCGGACGAAGGCAGAGGGGGCGCGTGGGGGCTGGTTCGCGGTCGAGGCTTTGGTCACGGGTTCAAGCGGTGGGCTGTCGCGGTCCGTCATGCTGGCGTTTCGGGGTGCTGGCGCCCGAGGGCACGGTGTTGCAGGTAGATTCTCGGCTTCGATTTCAACTGTGCGCGCCTCGCATCGTCATGCCTCTGCTCATTGTCTTGCTGGCCCTCGTGGGCCTGAACATCTGGATCACGCGCCGGATCATCGGCCTGGGCGATGCCATGGACCACAAGGGCATGCACATTGCGATGGTGTGGATGGTGCCATTCATGGGGGCCCTGATGGGCCATGCCCAGGCCCGGGCACACGAGCAGGCAGCTCGCGCCGAGCTTCCGGTGCGCACTGGCGTGCTGGACGCGCCGCCAGCGCTGCTCGAGGCGCCGGGCGCCGAGAACTGGGTGATGGCCCATGGCCTGCAGCTGGTGCATGGCCATCCGC
>NZ_VIDT01001032.1 GCF_006519715.1 Ideonella azotifigens | reverse complement strand
GGTCGGCATTCAACGCCGCTTCCAGGATGGGCAGGCGGCTGGCTTCCAGGCCGGCGGCGTCGCCCTGCAGGCGCGCACTGAGGGCCTGGCGGGCCGACACCGGGAACACGCGTTCGCGCGGAATGCCCAGCGTCTGTGCGGTGCTCACGCGCTGGCGCTCGATGATGGCCAACTGCTCCTGCGGCGTGGCCAGCGGGTCGGCCAGCGTGTCCATCTTGTTCAGCACGACGAAGCAGGCCAGGCCCTGGCCGCCCAGGTGGTCGGTCCAGATGTCCAGGTCGGAGCGGGTCACGCCTGTGTCTGCCCCCAGCACGAACAGCGCGGCATGGGCGCTGGGCAGCAGGCCCAGCGTCAGCTCGGGTTCGGTGCCGATGGCGTTCAGGCCAGGCGTGTCGATCACCACCAGCCCGCGCTGCAGCAGCGGGTGCGGGTAGTTGATGACGGCGTGGCGCCAGGCGGGGATCTCGACCAGGCCGTCTTCGGTGGTCGGCGGGTTGTCGGCGGTGTGCTCCTCGGACCACAGGCCCAGCGCCTGCGCCTCGTCGCGGCTGACCTTCTGGGTGTAGGTGACCTGCTGCAGCGAGGCGGCCAGTGCGTCGGGGTTGCTCGGGTCCAGTGGGACGCGGTGCCATTTGTCGCGCTGGTCGCACCATTCGGCCAGCGTGGCCTTGTGGCGCCGGGTCGCGATGGGCAGCAGGTCCAGCGTCGGCAGCTCGGCGCCGTCCCAGGACAGCTCGACCGGGCACATCGTCGTGCGACCCGGCGTGGCCGGCAGGATGCGGCGGCCGGCGTCGGCAAAGAAGATGGCGTTGATCAGCTCGCTCTTGCCGCGCGAGAACTCGGCGACAAAGGCGACCACCAGCTTGTCGGTGGTGAGCCGCCGGCGCAGCGCGACCGAAGCCGCCGCCGCCGAAGGCGCCAGCAGGTCGCTGTGGGCCAGGAAGCTTTCCAGCCGGGCCAGCTCGCCTTCCAGCGCCAGGCGCCAGTCGGCCAGTGCGTCCAGCCCGGGCACAAGCGACGGTTGCATGTCCAGGCGCTGGGAGGGAGTGGCGGAGGTGAGCATCGGCTTGGGGCGGGCAGTCTTGCGTCGGTGTGACGGCGGTGGCGACGGTAGCTTTGGGATGCTAGCGCGAAATGCCCGGCAACTGCCTTGCAACACCGGGCTGGCGCCGCTGTTTCTCGCAGGCGGGTCGCCCGACGGTAGGCGATGGCACCTCAGCGGCGGTCTGCGGCAGATTCAGCGGCGTTGGCAGCCGGCGCAGAAATAGGTGGCGCGCTGGCCTTGCATGATGCGCTGGATGATGCCGCCGCAGCGGCTGCAGGCCTCACCGGCCCGGCCATAGACCCGCGCCCGGCCCTGGTACTGGCCAGTGCTGCCGTGGGCGTCCTTGAAGTCGCGCAGCGTGGAGCCGC
>NZ_VIDT01001031.1 GCF_006519715.1 Ideonella azotifigens | reverse complement strand
TACCTGCTGCGCGAGCTGCCCGGCTTGGCGTAGTCGCTCTCGATCCAGGCGACCGCGCTGGCGGCCTTGAGCTTGAAGTTCGCCGCCACCTTGACGCTGGCCAGAGGCTCGCCGTAGGCGTCCTGCGCGGCCAGGATGGCGTGCGGTTCGTATTCGTCGGCCACCAAGTCCAGCGTCACGGTGATGCGCTCGCCGTTGACCTCCACCACCACGTTCTGGTGGTTGATCGCGTGCAGGTGCTGCTCGTGGCGGCGGATCACCTCGGAGGCGGTCTTCACCAGCACGTTGAAGGCAGCGGTGTCCAGCGGCTTGGGGTTGCGCTTGTCGCGGCCCATGGTCCACGGGCCGATCAGCGCCGGCTCGGGCTCGCCGTCCTTGATCATGGCCACGGCCCAGCCGTCGCCCTCCTCACTTTTGAGGACCTTGGCCGTCCAGCCGTTGTCGCGCCACAGGCCAGGTTGGTGGATGGTGTCGGGCGTGGTGCCCTCGGCGGCCTCGTCGGCGTCTTGCAAGCTCATGGGGCATTTTAAGGAGTTGGCAGGGCCGTCGAATTCGGGTACATACAGGCGGTGTCCATCGACACCACTTCGGTGCTGTGTGGCCTGACGCAGTGACTTCGGCAGTAGGGATCACGCAACCTGAAAGCGGCTGTCGAACCGCGGCCCGTGCCAACCGCGGTCGTTCGGCCAACCTCGAATCGACCGGACGCACATGCGGACAGCACAACAACAGGACCCGCTGGCCTTTCTCGGCGATGGCGGCGAAATGGGCAAGTTGGTCCGCAGCATGGACTGGTCGGCCACGCCGCTGGGCCCGCCCGAGACCTGGCCGCAAAGCCTGCGCACGACCGTCGGCCTGTGCCTGGCATCGAACTTCCCGATCTCGCTGGCCTGGGGCCCGCAGCACGTCCAGATCTACAACGATGGCTACTGGCCGATCTGCGGCGGCAAGCATCCGCACTCGATGGGCCAGGACTTCCGCGCCTGCTGGGCCTCGGCCTGGCCGGTCGTCGGCGAGGCCTTTGATCGCGCGCTGCAGGGCGAGACCTCGTTCCTCGAAAACCAGCGCATGTTCCTGGACCGCAACGGCTACCTGGAGGAGACCTTCTTCACCTTCTCGTTCAGCCCGATCCGCGACGAATCCGGCCAGATTGGCGGGCTGTTCCACCCGGTCACCGAAACCACCGCCCGCATGCTGGGGGAGCGCCGCGCCCGCGCACTGCGCGACCTGACCGCCCGCACCGGCGACGGCCACAGCATGGCCGAAGTCTTCGCCTGCGCCATCGAGGTCCTGGCCGAGCACAGCTTCGACCTGCCGTTTGCGCTGCTGTACGAGCTGGACGAGGCCGGTGACAGTGCACGCCTGCATGGCACGACCGGTGTGGTCGCCGGCACCCCGGCCACGCCCACGGTGC
>NZ_VIDT01001030.1 GCF_006519715.1 Ideonella azotifigens | reverse complement strand
GGGCCATTCCACGTACTGCAGCAGGTTGTAGACGATGGCCGACTCCAGGTCGGCCCGCTCGACGGCGTGCGCCAGCGGCAGGCCCAGCACGGCCAGGCCGGGCAGCCAGCACAGCCGCCTGAAGAAGGACGTGCAGGACAGGCGCATCGCGTCAGAACGCAAAGTCCAGACGCAGCTCGACGCTGCGGCCCGCCTGCGGCAGCACCGGCTGGGTCGTGGCGTCACCACCAGGGTCCTGATGGCGCCGGTCGAACAGGTCGAACACGCTGGCCGAGAAGGACCAGCCGCGCGAGGCCAGCGGTGTCGAGAGCGTCAGGTTGCTCAACTGGTAGGCAGCCGCTGCGCCGCGCCGGCCGATGCCCTGCCATTCCAGCCCGGCCTGCCAGCCCCGTCCCAGCGGCAAGATCGCCGCCAGCTTGGCCATGCGCTCGGCCGAGTAGCCGGCCACCTGGGTGTCCATGTCGCTGTCGCGGCCGTGCTGCAGCGTCAGGTTGGCGCGCAGCCTGCCGCCGCTGGCCCAGATGCGCTCCCATTCCAGCTCGGCGCCGTGGGTCCGCACGCCGCCCTGGTTGTCGAAGCGATAGCGCTCGCTGTCCGGGTCGCGGTTGAGCACCAGCAGCTGGCGCGCCCGATTGCTGAACAGCGACAGGCTGTAGCGGTCCTGCGAATCGGGCCGCCAGTCCAGCGCCAGCTCGCTGCCGCGCACGCCTTCGCTGGTCAGCTTCGGATTGATTTCATAGCCACCGCTGCCGGGGACCTGGTAGTGGGCCTCGAAAGCATTCGGCGCACGGTAGGCGGTGCCATGGATCAGCTTGGCCACCAGCGTGTCGTCGGCCCGCCAGATCAGCCCCGCGCGCAGGCTGAATTCACGCGCGCTGCCACTGGTCTGGTCCCAGCGCAGTCCCGTGTCCAGCGTCCAGTCGCGGGCCAGCGCGTATTGGTCCTCGACGAACAAGGCATGGCGCTGCAGGCTGCGGCGGTCGTCGAGCAGCGGCGCGGTGGGGGGATCGATGTCGGCATTGCGCTGCAGCAGCAGCGGCAAGACCTGCAGCTCGGCGCCCACCAGCAGCTTATGGTCCTGCCAGCGGGTGCTGAGCCAGCGGCCTTCCAGGCCCCACCAGCGGCCCACCGCAATGTCCTGGTTCACCGTCACCGGCGGATAGTCCATCGCATAGCGGCCCTCGAAGCGGTAGCGCCCGGCAAAGCCGCGCGCCGTGAGCTCGTCGCCCTCGTCGGTCGCATGCACCCAGCTCAGGTCCAGCAATGACTGCTCGTCATGGTTGACGGTGCGCGGGTCGCCCTGCACACCGTCTGGAAACAGCGGATTCCCTTTGGTGCGCAGCGCATGCAGCACCGTGGCCCGCCAGTCGCCCTGGCGGACGCGGGCGAACAGCGTGGTGCGGCCTTCCGCGTCGCCAT
>NZ_VIDT01000103.1 GCF_006519715.1 Ideonella azotifigens | reverse complement strand
CCGCAGCGCTGTTGATGCGCTCGCCGCTGCAGATCATGCCGATGGCGCGCGGTATGCCCACGATGCGCGGCAGCCGCTGCGTGCCGCCGGCACCGGGGATGATGCCTAGCGTCACTTCTGGCAAGCCGACCACCGTGCCCGGCGCGGCAATGCGTGCATCGCAACCCAGGGCCAGCTCGAAACCACCGCCCAGTGCCGCGCCATGCAGGGCCGCGACAACCGGCTTGCCGCAGTCTTCGATGGCCCGGATCACGGTGGGCAGCTGCGGCTCCGCCAGCGGCTGGCCGAACTCGCGCAGATCGGAGCCCGCGATGAAGGTGTTGCTGGCACCGATCAGCACCGCGCCGCGCAGGCTGTCCTCGGCGCGCACGGTAGCGATGGCGCTCATCAGGCCTTCACGCACTGCCGCCGAACCGGCATTGATCGGCGGGTTGTCGATGACGATGACGGCGATGTCGCCGTCGCGTTCCAGGCGCACGCGTTGCTGTTCCATCTGTGATTCCTCAGGCCAGCACGACCACGCCGTCGGCCGCGCGCACGCCCTGGCCTTGCGGCAGCACGAAGACCGGGTTGATCTCGGCTTCGACCAGGCGCTCGCCCAGTTGCGCGGCCATGCGCGAGAAGGCGACGATGGCGTCGACCAGCGCTTCCACGTCGGCCTTGGGGCGGCCGCGGAAACCGTCGAGCAAGGGCCAGGTCTTCAGGTCCCTGGCCATGCTCAGGGCCTCGGCACGGCTCAAGGCACTGAGGCCATTCGCGTCAGCCGGCAGCAGCCGCATCGTGGTGTCCTTGAACAGCTCTGCCGTCACGCCGCCCATGCCCAGCAGGATGGCCGTGCCCAGCGGGTCGCGGTGCATGCCGAGGATGAGCTCGGTGCCGCCACCGACCATCTGCTGCACCAGGTAGCGCTTGGGCCGGAAGCCGGCCTTGGCCTCCACGTCGGCGGCCATCTGCGTGAGGCGCGCGCCCACGGTTTCTTCATCGAGGCCCACGGCCACGCCACCGACATCGCTCTTGTGCGTGACCTGCGCCGACAGCATCTTCAGCACCACACGCCCGCCCAGCTGCGCCGCCGCCGCCTTGGCCTCGGCCGGTGTGCTGACGATGATCTCGCTCGCGCACGGCACGCCGAAACGTGCGAAGAGCTGCTTGGCCTGGGCCTCGTCCAGCGAGCCCGGTGCGAAGTCATCCACCGCCACGGCCAGGCCTGCGGCCTGCGCCTCATCGGGCGCGACGAAGCGGCTGGCCTTGCGCATCGCGCCCAAGGCCGCGGTGCAGCTTTCAGCGGCAGCGAAGGCCGGCACGCCGCGTTGGGTCAGCAGTGCGCCAATCTCGGGCGCATGCGGGCTGACGTAGGCCATCACGGGCTTGTCGGTCTGCGGCAGGCAATCCTGGATGGCGCCAGCCATCAGCTCGGGCTGCGCCAGGCTGGACGAGCCGACGATGATGGTCAATGCGTCGTAGCTCGGGCTTGCCAGCAGCGCGGTGATGGCGCCGCGCAGCAGATCGGGCCGCAGGCCGGCCAGCGTCACGTCGATGGGGTTTCGGTCGAGCACCGCCTCGCTGCCGGTCTGCAGCACGCGCAGCGCTTCGGCGGTGGCGGCATCGGGTGCCGGCGTCTCGAAGCCGTGCAGGCCGAGGTCGTCGCTGACCAGCGTGCCAGCGCCGCCGGTGGACGTGAGGATGGCCACACGGTTGCCGCGCAGCTTGCGGCCGGTCGCCAACGCCACGGGGATGTCCAGCAGGTCGCTGAAGCTCTGCGCGCGGATCACGCCGGTCTGGCGGAACAGCGCGTCGTACATGCGGTCGGCACCGGCCATCGCACCGGTGTGCGACACGGCAGCGGCGGCGCCGGCTTCGGAGCGGCCGATCTTGAACGCGACGACGGGCTTGCCGGCTCGCGCGGCTTTCAATGCGGCAGCGCGGAATTTCTGCGGGTTGCGCACCGTCTCGACATAGAGCGCGATGACCTTGGTGGCCTCGTCGTCGGCCAGGTGGTCGATGAAGTCGGCCAGTTCCAGGTCGACCTCGTTGCTGGTCGAGATCAGTTTGGACAGGCCGACGCCGCGCGCCGAGGCGCGCGACAGTAGCGAGCCGAGGATGCCGCCGCTTTGCGACACGACACCGATGCCACCTACCGGGAAGTGGTCCATCTCCAGTGCGCCTGTGGCCGACAGCACGATCTTGTCGGTCAGGTTCACCAGGCCGATGGTGTTCGGGCCGAGGATGCGCATCGAGCCTGCGGCTTCGATCAGCTGGCGCTGGCGGCGCGCGCCGTCTTCGCCGGTTTCGGTGTAGCCGCTGGCCAGCACGATGGCGGCGGCGGTGCCGCGGGCGGCCAGGTCGCGCACGGCAAGGTGGGCACGCTCTGCGCCCAGCAGCACGATGCCCACGTCGGGCACGACCGGCAGCGAGGCAATGTCGGCGTAGCAAGGCAGGTCGCCGATGCGGTCGGCCTTCGGGTTCACCGGCAGGATCTGCCCGGCATAGCCGTGCTTGCGCAGGTAGGCCACGGGGCGGCCGGCGGTCTTGGTCGGGTCGGCCGAGGCGCCGATGATGGCGACGCTGCGCGGTTGCAGCAGGCGGGAGATCGCGTCCATCTTCATCACTCCTTGGCCGCGGCCGGTGCCGGTGCCGACTTGGCCAGGAAGGCCATCACCGATTCGCGGTGCTCGGTGCTGGTGTAGCAAACGCCCTGGGCCTGGCTGCCCTGCGCGAACACGTCGTGCGAGGACAGCTCGAAGCTCTGGTTCAGGATGGTCTTGGTCAGCGCCAGCGCGGTGGACGAGCCCTTGCCGAGCTCGGCCGCCCAGGCCTGTGCATCACCCAGCAGCGTGTCGCCCGCGGTCTTGCGGTCGACGATGCCGAGCTTCAGGGCTTCGTCCACGTCCACCTTGCGGCCGGTGAAGATCAGCTCCTTCGCCTTGGCCAGGCCGACGCGGCGCGGCAGGAAATACATGCCGCCGCCGTCAGGAACGATGCCGCGGTGGATGTAGCTCCAGGTGAAGTTGGCCCACTCGCTGGCGATGATGAAGTCGCAGGCCAGTGCCGTGTCGGCACCCAGGCCCGATGCCGCACCGTTGACCGCCGCGATCACCGGCTTGGGCATGGTGTGCAGCAGGGCCTGGGTGTGGTGCACGCGCTGCTGGCGGTGCCAGCCGTTGAAACCCACTTCACCGGCAGGCGCGTTCATGCGCTTTTCCATGCCACTGATGTCGCCACCGGCGCAGAAGCCCTTGCCGGCGCCGGTCAGCACCAGGGCCTTGATGGCCTTGTCGGCCGCAACCCTCTCCAGCGCTTCGATGAATTCGGTGCGCATGGCATCGCTCATCGCATTGCGCTTGTCGGGGCGGTTCAGGGTGATCGTGGCGATCGCGGCTTCGACCCGCAGGTCGATGAATGTGAAGCTCATGGGTTTCTCCGAAACAAGGGCGGCAGGGCGCAGGCTCAATCCGCTTTGATGTTGTTTTCCTTGACGATCTTTCTCCAGCGCACTTCTTCGGCCTTCACGTAGCGGTCGAGTTCGGCCGGGTCGCCGACGACGACGGTCAGACCTTCCTGCTCGATCTTCTTGGCGAAGTCAGGGCTGGCAGCAGCCTTCTTGGCTGCAGCGTTCAGCTTGGCGATCACGTCGGCTGGCGTGCCGGCGGGGGCATACAGGCCGTACCAGCTTTCCACCTGATAGCCGGGCACGTCTACACCGATGGGCGGCACGCCCTTCATCGCCGCGGAGGGGCTGGCGGAGGTGATGCCGATGGCCCTGAGCTTGCCGCTGTCGACAAATGGCGCGACCGCAGCCGCAGTGCCAAAGATCATGTCCACTTGCCCACCCAGCAGATCGGTGATGGCGGGGCCTGCGCCGCGATACGGCACATGGGTCATCTGAACCTTGGTCAGATTGGTGAACATCTCGCCGGCCAGGTGCGCCGAGGTGCCGTTGCCCTGCGAGGCATACGTCAGCTTGCCGGGCTCGGCCTTGGCGGCAGCGATCACGTCCTTGATCGACTTGAAATGGCTCTCCGCCCGCACGACCAGCACGTTCGGGCCCTTGGCGATGAGGGTGATCGGGGCGAAGGCCTTGCTCGTATCAAACGGGAGCTTGGGCATCATGCTGGGGTTGACAGCATGAGCGAAGGTCGCGATGACGATGCTGTAGCCGTCGGCCGGGCTCTTGGCGACGCTGTCGGTGCCGATGATCGTTCCTGCGCCGGGCTTGTTGTCGATGATGACCGGCTGTCCCAGTTCCTTGCCCATGCCCACGGCGAGCGTGCGGGCGACAAGGTCGGTGCCACCGCCTGGAGCGAAAGGAACGACGAGCCGGACGGGTTTCTCGGGATAGGCCGCGACGGCATGGGCGGAAGCGAGCGCCGCTGCGGCGCAGACGAAGGCGGCGAGGCGCCGCAAAACAATATGGCATGCCATCAGGTTGTCTCCTGTGATCTCATGGACTTTGCATTCGCCGGAATGCTGTGCATTTCGATTCGAGTGGCGTCTGCGGGATGCGAAGAGTAGGCGGCCCGGACCGAAACGTCTGCCTGCGATTTCCATAGAATGGAAATGCACGGCGTCGCCTCCCGCCCGCCGCAGGCAAGGCAACCTCCATGGAACCGGTGATGCCCACGGATCCCAAAAGGACATCTCCAGACAAACCCGGCACGTCACCTGCCAATCGGTCTCTGGAACGCGGCGTCGAGATCCTGCGCGCATTCCGGCCCGGTTCGGATCTCCTGGGTAACGGCGAACTGGCCGACCGAACCGGCCTGTCGCGGGCCACCGTCAGCCGCTTGAGTCAGACACTTGTTGGCATGGGCCTGCTCCAGCAGGAGCCGCTGCGCAAGGGCTACAGGTTGGCGCCCGCGGTGCTGAGCCTTGCGCACGCCATGCGATCCGGATCGACGATCCTGCAGGTCGCAGCGCCGCTGATGCGGGCGCTGGCCGAGAGCAAGCGCATCAATGTCGGACTGGCCGCACCGGATCGTGACGAGATGGTCTACCTCGAATCCATCCGCTACAGCCGCCGGGTCGCATTTCGCAACGTCGTCTCCGGCCAGCGCGTACCGATGGAGTTGACCTCGCTGGGACATGCCCACCTGGCCACATGCTCAACGGCACGGCGCAAGGCGCTCTACGAGGTGTTCAAGGCGCGACGGAGCACGCAGTGGCCGCTGTTGCTTGGGGAGATCGAGCGCTCCATCACGCGGGTGCGCGAGTCGGGATTCTGCGCAGCCTCCTGGCAACCCGAGGTGGTCGCGCTTGCCACGCCAGTCAACACCGAGGAAGCCTGCTATTCGCTGAATGTCAGCGTGTCGACCGTTGAGAGCATGGAAGCCGTGGTGGCCGCCCTTTCGGCGCCTCTGCTTGAGTTGCGAGACGCGATCCTGAGCGCGATGGCACGACGGGTCAACGCGTGAGCAAAGGGTGCCGGTGTCGCGGGGTCGACCTGCCAGGCGCCGCGCAAGATCCGCCTAGGCCCATGGATGCCGCTGGCGATGCGCCTGTTGGCAGAGGGCAGGGCGCTGCGAGGCACCGCGCTGGACCTCCATGGTTACACCGAAGATCGCCGTATGGAAATGATGCACGGAGTGCTTCATTGCACCCAGGGGTTGAGCAGCGTCGCTCCGGTTCCTTGGAAGTCGGCCACGTTGCGGGTCACGACGGTCATGCCATGAACCATGGCTGTCGCCGCGATCATGGCGTCACGCTCCGAGCGTCGATTTGGGACGTGGATTTGGGCGCATTGGAGCGCCACCGCCGTGTCGACCGCCAGGACTCTTCCAGCGAAGGCCGGCAGGACGTGGCTGTGCATCCAGACGCGTAAAACCGCTGCTTGAGGCGCATCGCGGCGCTCGAGAGAAAGAATGCCGAGCTCAAGCTCCAGTACGGTGATTGCCGAGACATACAAGGTGCCAGTGGCAACCTTGCTTGCCCAGGCGACGACGTTCGTGTCTGCTCGCCCTGCAGACGCTTTGCGCAGTTCGGAGACGACATTGGTGTCCAACACGTACATCAGCTCAGATCCGCCTCGCGATAGAGCTCACCGGCACGTGGTGGGTCGAATTCGACGTCTCCGGCGCCCGGCATCGAAAGCAGGCTGACGATGCTGGCGGAGGAGCCAGCCAACGCTTGGTAGCTTTCGATTGTCAGCAGCACGTGCGCCGGGCGCCCGCGGTCCGTGATGAACACAGGCCCCTGCGCGGCGGCCTTTTTAGCCCTGGCCGTGTCCTGGTTGAACTCGCGACTGGACAAAGTGGTGATGCTCACGGTTAGCCCTTCTTGAATGTAGAAACATTACTACATTGGCGCGAGGGTTGCAACCGCGTCATCCTTTGGCAGGCGGGGCAACGGCAACTTGAGGGCGTTCTACCTCACGCGTTGATGGGCAAGCAACGTCCCATGAGTCCGACCGAACGATCAGGCCGCTGGCACGCCCCAGTAGATCTCGGTGCTGGTGTCGCATGCGAATCCTTCAAGGCCCGGATGTTCAGCGAGACGCGCGATGTTTTCCTGCGTTGAGCAGAACAGCGAGAAGTGGCTGTCCCAATGGACTGTCCAGAGACTTGTCTTGTCCGGCGTGAACACACTCGCACGGACCAGGTGATGCTTGGCACTCGCGGGCTTCAGGTCGTCGATCCAATGCAGCTTCCGCTCGGTCCCGACATCATCTCCGACCCAGGCCCAGTCCTGATCGAGCGATTGCATGAAGGAAAGCATCGGGTCCTGCATCAGTTCGGGAAACAGGCCTTCGCAGGGAGGGAGCAACCCGTGCCGCTTCAGCGAAACGTCAAGCAACGCGGCATTTTCTTTGTTGGCATGTTGGGCGTTCAGGCCACCAATCGCTGTCCTCAGTGCCACATCGATCGATGCGAGCGAAGGTAGTCCGGACAGTTCCAGGATTTGTGCCCAGCTCACCGGCTCATATGCTCGACAAAGCTTGTCTGCGCTCAGGTCCGCCATCATTTCGACCGATGGGCCGACTGACGACGGTCTGGGTCGCATGAAGGGGTTGAGGATGATGTATGCGGCTTCGAAGACGCCTTCGTAGAACGGCAGGATCGGACCACGCAGCGGGCATACCGCGTACAAGTCTGGCGCAGGAAGGACGCGTTCGCGAACCGTCATTGCGGGGCCTCTCCTCCCTTGGCGCCCTCAGTCCGCCGTCACCTGTTCCAGCACGCCCTGCGCCGGCGCGCCGTCGGGTTGGGCAAGCCAGTTCAGGACGTTGCCTTTGGCGCAGCCGGTGCCTTCTTCCACAGAGGTGAGGGCGTTGAGGGCGGTGGCGATGCTGCGTTTGTAGCAGCTGCCGATGTTGTCGCTGTAGCTGACCGTTTGCGTGCCCTCCTGGCCCACGCGCTGGGTGGCGCCGCCGGTGTTGCTGAAGATCAGCCCGGACTTCGAAGTGAGGCTGTTCTCGAAGGCGCTGTTGAACACGGCCTTGTCGTTGACCTTGCGCGACACGGTGGTGCTGAAGTCCTGGGCCATGGTGCTGTTCTGGGTGTTCGCATCGCCGTCGTAGACGTAGCCCACGTCCAGCGGGTAGCTGAAGGCGAAGGTGTCGACCGTCTTGTTCTTGCCGCTGGTGGTCGTCACGGTGGCGGCCACGGTGGACTTCTGGGCGATGGTCTGCGAATACAGAATGTCGGTGATCTGGAAGGTCTGCAGGTTGCTGAACGTCAGATCCTGCTGCACCGTGGTGGTCACGCGGCCTTTAGACGTGTCGACGTAGCCGGTGATCGCATAGCTGCGCGTGGCCGTCACGCTCAGCGGGTCATTCGCGCTGCCGTCGTCAGCCACGACAACCTCGTTGATCGTGACGGGCGCGGTCAGTGCGGTGCTGGTCAGCGTGTTGCTGCTGACGGCGCCGCCCGTGGTGGCGGTGCCTGCGTCCCGGTAGACCAGCAGGTTGCCGACGACCGAGTAGTGGTCCTGGGCCCCTTCGACCGAGATGGCCACCGTGTGCGACGCGCCGTCGCTCAGCGCACCGGCGAACGGCGTGAGGTCGACGCGGGAAGGGTTGAAGGCGAGGGTCTCGGCACCGGGTGTCGGGCGCCAGAGGCCGGGGTCGATGCCGCCGGTGTAGACGCGCGGAACGACCGGCGCCAGCCCGGCCGGCTGGCCGTCGATGGTGACCAGCACCTCGCGGAAGCTGCCACCCCCGCAGCTTTGCAGAGCGCTGGTCTGGTCGTCGGGCACGCAGGTGTACCAGAACTCGTCGTCGCCCTGGCTCTCGGCCTGCACGTCCAGGTAGAGCCGCACGATGTTGGTCGGCAGCGAAAGCCTGCGCTGCAGCGCGTCGGTGGCCGTGGCGAGGCTGGCCGGGTCGCCGGTCACCAGGTCGCCAGCGAAGGGAATCACCGCGTCTGCCACGCGCGAGGTGGCGTCGTCGGCATCGGTCGCTGCCGGATAGAACACCAGCCTGGCCGAGCCCAGGAGCAGGCCGGTGTAGGTGTCGTCGACAACGTTGTCCAGCCGCACGTAGCCGGTGGCCGCGGCAGTCAGCGCGTTGGCATAGTCCGTCAGGTCCCGCTCGACGTGCCAGCTTGGCGCCACGGTGGCCGAAGGCTCCTGCGTGGTGCCGAAATACAGGTTCACGCCGCCGATGGAGATCAGCGCGGTGCGGTCGAACTGCCGGCCGGCATTGACCGAGAAGTCCGCTTCCAGCACCACCTTGGCGAACTTGCCGGTGCAGGCGCCCGAACCGGGGTAGGCGAAGGCATGGGCGTCGAAGCCGCTGTAGGTCATGCCGCTGTACAGCGTGATCGTGCACGGTGTGCTGGTGGGCCTGGGCAGCGGCGCATCGGCCACCACCGCGCCGGTGGCGCCGGCGGAGGCGGCCAGAGCCGCCACGGGCACCACGGCACCGGGCGTGGAAGCCCCGTCGCCATCCCCGTCACAGCCGCTGATGAAAAGTGCAAGCGCACACGTTGCGAGCGCCAGCGCAAGGGATGCGCGTGGCGTCGGGCGGATCGGAAGGTTCGGCATGAACGGGCTCTGCTGGGTTGAGGAAGATGGCAGGGAGCCAGCCACGCAAAGGGTATGCCAAGGTCTTGCTCATCTGTCGGCGGGGATACCCCATGCCGCATGGCTGATTTCGATCTGGCGGCTGCATGACGGCCGGTGGCGCGGCTGCCTTCGCGGCCGACGTCGCGGTGTCGAACATGCCCCGCGCTAGACTGCCCGCCTCACCGAGCGTCTCACCGCATGCAAGCCAAGCGAGTCCTCTTCCAACATCCTCTGGCTTTCTGGGTCGGCTGCGCGCTGATCACCGCGGGCGTGCTCGCGCATGTGCCCATGTTGTTGATGGGCCAGCACACGCATTGGCGGCTGGTGGGCATGCCGATGACGGCGGAGATGTGGATTGGCATGGCGCTCATCCCCATCGGTCTTTCGCTGTCGTTCTACGCGTTGATGCCGCCGCGGGCGCGGGCCGAATCGTCTACTCCGCAGGCCAGTGCCAGGTACCTGCATGTCGCCGACGGCGTGGCACTGAACCGCGAGCACTGGAAGCTGGTGCTCGTGCTCATCGTCACCCTCGCCATCGACGTGATGAAGCCGGCAACGCTCGGCTTTGTGATGCCGGGCTTGAGTGCCGAATATGCGCTGCCCAGGTCCCACGCGAGCCTGCTGGCGCTGTTCGCGCTCACCGGGACGACCGTGGGCTCGGTCATCTGGGGGCGCATTGCCGACCGCTTCGGCCGGCGGGCGGCCATCCTGTTTTCGGCGCTGATGTTCATCGGCACGGCCATCTGCGGCGCGATGCCGACCTTCGAATGGAACCTCGCGATGTGCTTCCTGATGGGCGCATCGGCCGGCGGCTTGCTGCCCATCGCATTCACCTTGATGGCGGAGACGGTGCCGGCCCGGCATCGGGGCTGGCTGATGGTCGCGCTGGGCGGCATCGGCACCTCTGCGGGTTACATGATTGCGGCGGGATCGGCTGCGTGGCTGGAGCCGCTCTTCAACTGGCGCGTGCTGTGGCTGCTGGGCTTGCCCACGGGTGCCGCGATCATCTTCCTGAACCGCTTCATTCCCGAGTCTCCGCGCTTCCTGGCCGCCATGGGCCGTCACGAAGAGTCCCACGCGATCCTGCGCCAGTTCGCAGGCTCGAAGCGGGCCCTCGAGGCCGATGACCCGGCGCATCCCGGTCCGGCCGTCATCGACGAAAGCCATCCTGTGTCAGGCATTCGCCAACTGATGCGAGGCCGGCATGCCCGCATCACCTGGGCGTTGCTGGTCTGCGGCACCGGCTGGGGTCTGGCGAACTTCGGCTTCCTGCTGTGGTTGCCGACGAACCTGAAGGAGCTGGGCGTAGACCCTGCTGCGGCCAGCGCGCTGCTGGCGAAGTCGGCCTTTTTTGCCTTGCCCGGCATCGCGGTCGTCATCCTTCTCTACCAGCGCTGGAGCAGCTTCAAGGCGCTGGTGCTGTTCATTGCACTCACGGCCGCGGTGCTGCTCGGTTTCGCCGCCTTGGCCGCCTTCCAGATCCGGTCGACGGGCCTGACGACGGTGGCCACGGCGGCCCTGCTCGTCAGCGTCAGCGGCGTGATCGCAATGCTCATTCCCTACGCGGCCGAGATCTACCCTGTGCACCTGCGCGGAAGTGGGTCCGGGGTGATTGCCGCCAGCTCCAAGTTCGGCGGCATCCTGGGCGCCGCGTTGGCGCTCTTCAGCTTCTTCGATCATTTCGCGCTTTCGGCCGTCGCACTAGCCTTGCCCATGGCCGTGTCGGCCGCCATGCTGTGGCGCAGTGGCGTCGAGACCCGGGGCATTGCGCTGGAAGACATCCAGAGCGCGCTCAGCAGTTAGCCGCGCATCAAGGCCCGATCATGCGGGCCTTCCTGGACACCGGCGGCGGCATGTTTTGGCTGGCGATCAGCTGATCTGCTCCGGCAAGATGCTGCGCCGCTGGCGGGCGAGAGAAATGGGAGGCCTGACACCTGCGAGCTAGCTTTCGGCGAGGGCCCAATTTCTGAGCAAGATCAGGCCGGTGCTAAGGGCGAGGCAAATGATGAACACGAGCATCGATTTGAACAAACGGCGCTTGAGATCTTCGACTGCGCTTTCCACCCGGTCCGTGTCTGTTGTAACGCCAGGGGGGCGCAGTGCCTTTATCTCGGTCGAAAGAAGTTGAGATCCGCGGTGTCCAAAGGCCCGGGCCGCAGACACGAATCCCACGATCCACGCGACGACTGCAATCAATGTCGCCAGTACGGCGAGAGAAGTCAGGATCGAATACAGCATGGCTCCCCTTTTCAAGGCATCGCTGCAGCCCTATGCATGGCTATCCGAGTGCCGCCACTGGCGACCACCAGCCACTGGCCGGACATCGCGCCGTGACCGCATAAAGTTTGTCAGCGGCAGGCATCGAAACCTGCACCCGTTGCGAGGACGGCTGGTGCCGTGCGTTTACCGTTCCGCGACGCTGACGACGGGATTGTGCAGGTGGAACGTCGATCAAACCTTCTTCGCCACCAAGGTCAGGATGTCATAGCTCGCTACCATCTCGCCGTGCTGGTTGCGCACTTCCACGTCCCAGGCGACGACGCCTTGGCCGATGCCTTTGGCGTCGCGCTTGTTGCGGTCGATCTTTCGTTTGCAGGTCAGGCGGGCCTGGATGGTGTCGCCGATGGCGACGGGCTTGGTGAAGCGCAGGGTGTCCAGGCCGTAGTTGGCGAGCACCGGGCCGGGCGCGGGTGAGACGAACAGGCCGGCGGCGGCGGAGAGCACGAAGTAGCCGTGGGCGATGCGCTGGCCGAAGTCGGTTTGCCTGGCGGCGATCTCGTCGAAGTGCATGTAGAAGAAGTCACCCGAGATGCCGCCGAAGGCGACGATGTCGGCCTCGCCCACGGTACGGCGGTGCGTGAGCAGCGATTCGCCGATCTGCAGATCCTCGAAGTGACGGCGGAACGGGTGCACCTCGGTCTCGATGACCTTGGCGCCGCGCACATGCTCGCCGGTGATCGCGGCCAGCATGGTGGGCGAGCCTTGCACGGCGGTGCGCTGCAGGTAGTGGTGCACCGC
>NZ_VIDT01001029.1 GCF_006519715.1 Ideonella azotifigens | reverse complement strand
CGCAGCGTCACGCTGATCTTGAGCCGATGCGCCTGCGCCAGGTCGGCCGAACCGAGGCGGCGGGCGATCAACGGGCCATCGCTGCCGAAGCTGCCCACGGCGTAGAGGAAGGCACCGGCCATCGCGCTGTTGCCCACGGCCAGGCAGAGCTTGGCGCCGTCGCCGTACTGCACCTGGCAGCCGGCCATCTCCACGGCCTGCTGCGCCTTCACGCGGTCGTCGAAGTCGATCGAAGCAAACGGCAGCACCAGCGGGCGCAGCGCAGCACCCGCACTGCCGCCGCGGCTGCCGGGATTCAGCAGCGCCAGTTGGCCTGCCGGGTGGCGCAGCCGGGCGACGATCTGCGCCTGCGTCTTGGCCAGCCCGTCCTGGTAGGCCCGCCAGCCGCGCTGCTTCTCGTCCTGCAAAACACCCAGCGCCAGCGCCAGCGTGGCCAGCGCCAGCAGCAGGAAGGCACCGCGGAAGAAGACCCGCAGCCGCAGCGGAATGCGGATGCGGCCCGGCAGGCTGAGGATTTCAGCGCCGGGAAAGCGCAGGCCGAACGCCATGCTCAGCCGCCCCAGCGAAAGCCACGCATGGGGATGTTGGCAATCGCGTCGAAGGCCGGGTCGATCTCGCGGAAGGCGTCGCGGATGGTGCTGACGTGCTTGCGGATGTTGTCGCGGTTGCGCCCGCTTTTCACCACCAGGTAGAGGTCTTCGTAGCTGACCACCTCGCCCTGGCGGGCCACCAGCGCGGCCAGGATGCGCTGGGCGGTGAGCGGCAGGTTGATGCGCTGGCCACGCCAGATGGCGCTGCCCTGGCGCAGCGGGTCCAGCTGCAGCTCCTGCGCGGGCGCGGGCTGCGGCACGGGGGCGGCCTGCGCGCGGTCGCGGGTGGCACGCAGGATGTCCAGGAAGGTGTCGATGAAGTCGGCCTCCTCGAAGGTCGTCTTCTGCAGGTAGTCCCAGGCGTCCAGCGCCTTCATGATGCTGCGGTAGATGGCAGCCGGCATGGCTGAGACCACCAGCACCGGCGTGCCTGCGTGCTGCTTGTTGATCGCGTTGATGATGGCCACGCCGGCATTGCGCTCGCGGCCCAGCTCGATGTCCAGCACCACCAGGTCATAACGCTCGCGGGCCAGCGCCGCCTCGGCGTCGTCGCGGTTGAACCACTGGTCCACCACGATGCCTGGCCGCGCCGCTTCGATCCAGCCGCGCAGCTGCTGGCTGGTGGGCTGGTCGTCCTCGATCACCGCCACCCGGGGCGGGTTTGCTGCACTGGCCATTGCGCTGGTTCCTCCTGCTGGCCGCGGATTATCCGGGGCCGCCCTGGCCAGCCACGTGAAGGTTTCTTCCGCGGCCGGAAACCAGGCTCACGCCGCCGAGCAAAGACGCCCCGCGCCACCGCTGTCGCCTTCCGGGCCATTTCCGAAGAATGACTT
>NZ_VIDT01001028.1 GCF_006519715.1 Ideonella azotifigens | reverse complement strand
TTGTACGGCGACTGGCCGCTGAGCTGGGTGCCCAGCTTGGCAACCCAGCCGAGTTCGGTGGCGCGGCGCAGCCCTTCGGCGGTGGCCGTCCCCTGGCCCTGGAAGCGCACGATGCCGTCCGGCCCCATGTTGCCCTCGAAGGTGGCGTCACCGCCCACCAGCCGCGCCGCGCCGCCGCTGACGCTGAAGCCGTGCTGGCTGAAGTCGACCCGGGCCTGGGTGTTGGCAAACACCGGCAGGTCCGGCCGCAGCCGGATCTCGTTGCCGGCCAGTTGCACCTGGCCCTTGACACTGGTGTTGTTGACGTCGTCCAGCGGAATCACGAGCCCCAGCTGCAGCGTCATCGGACCGGTGCCGGTGGTGTCGTGCAATGCGCCGCTGATCAGCTTGTCGACCGGCGATGCGGCGACGTAGCGCAGCCCGTCGGCCAGCGGGCCGCGCACCGTGCCGTCGATGCTCAGCGCCGGCTTGGACATCAGGTCACGGATGTCGCCGTTGACGTTGGTCAGCGCCAGCCCCCAGACCTTGGCCTGGGCATTGCGGATCTGCATGCTGACGCGGTCGAACACCAGGTCGCCGCTGAGCTGGCTGAAGGCCGGCCAGGCGGGCGCCGCGCCGGGCTCGGCCGGCACATACGCAAAGTCCAGGTTGTGCACCTTGGCGGCAATGTGGAACTCGCCCTCGGCGGCCTTGGGGAACGGGAAGTGCCACAGGTCACCGCGCAGCTTGAAGTTCAGCTGCGAAATGTCACCCCCCAGCACGGCACCGGACACATATTGCCGCGCGCTGGGGCCAACGCCCAGCGGCAGGTAGCGGGCGACGCGCGCCGCCTTCAGCTGCGTGGCATGGCCGCTGAGTTCCAGCCGACCGGGGAAGCGTGCGCCGGCACCGTGGTCAGCCAAGCTGCCCGGCGGCTCGCCGGCCGCGCCGACCACGCCTTCGCCGGTCTGCCAGCGGGCGGACACATCGCCCTGCCCATCTTCGTTGGCGAAACGGCCGTCCTGCACCAGGAGCTGGATGGCCGGCAGCAGGCCGGGACGCGGCTGCAGTTGCCAGACCAGCTTGGCCTGGAAACGCGCCAGCGGCACCAGCGGGTCTTCGAAAACGCCCGGCAGCTCCAGCGCGCCATCGGTCACGCTGAGCCGGGCTTCGCCGCCGGTTTCATTGGCCTGCAGGTCCAGGTCTGCGCCGCGCCAGCCTGGCCGGCCGGGACCCTGGCCAGCCTCGGGTGGCTGGGCCGACAGCGAACTGCCGCTGAGCCTGCCCTTGACGCGGTAATGCTGCGGCGCCTGCGGCGAGCCGCTCCAGCTCAGCTGCAGACCTTGCACCAGGCCTTGCGGCGCGCTGTCCTGCAGCGTGCGCAGCAGCGTGGCCGGCAGCGGCAAGCGGCTGGCCATGCGGGCGAGCAAGGCAAGGTCCAGCC
>NZ_VIDT01001027.1 GCF_006519715.1 Ideonella azotifigens | reverse complement strand
GGACCTGGTGGGCCTGCTCACCACCTGCGCAGGCGAGGCCGGGGCGCAGTGCCCTGCCGAAGACCGCTGGCTGGCCCATGCGCTGGCCCAGGCCACGCTGGGCCAGGACCACCTCTGGCAGGACCTGCACCTGCCGTCGCGCCGCGAGCTCTCGGCCCTGATGCAGGCCCGCTTCCCCCGGCTTGCTGCGCGCAATGACCGCGACATGAAGTGGAAGAAGTTCCTCTACAAGCAACTGTGCGACCAGGCCGAGATCAGCCTGTGCCGCGCGCCCAGTTGCGGCGTGTGCACCGACCAGGCCTTGTGCTTCGGTCCGGAAGAGGCTGCGCATTGAGGCCCGCCATGCCTGCTACATGCCGCCTGGTCTTTGCCCTGCTCGCCGGCCTGCTGGCAGCGCAGGCCGGTGCGGCCGAAGTGCAGGTGGCTGTCGCCGCCAACTTCGCCGGCCCGCTGGCCCGCATCGCCGAGGGCTTTGCCAGCGCCACTGGCCACACCTTGCTCAGCACCAGCGGCGCCACCGGCAAGTTCTACACGCAGATCCAGGCTGGCGCGCCTTTCGAGGTGCTGCTCGCGGCGGACGACGAAATACCGCGCAAGCTGGTCCAGGAAGGCCTGGCGGTGCGCGGCAGCAATTTCACCTATGCGCTGGGCAAGCTGGTGCTGTGGAGCGCCCAGCCCGGCCTGGTGGACGCCGAGGGCCAGGTGCTGGCCGGCGGCAGGTTCCAGCACCTGGCCGTGGCCAATCCCAAGCTCGCGCCCTATGGCGCGGCTGGCATGGAAGTGCTGAAGGCGCGCGGCCTCACCGAGGCCGTGGCGCCCAGGCTGATCACCGCCGAGAGCATCGCCCAGGCCTACCAGTTCGTGCTCACAGGCAATGCCGAGCTGGGCTTTGTCGCGCTTTCTCAGGTGGCCGAGCCCGGCAAGCCGCCGCGCGGCTCGTACTGGCTGGTGCCGCCCACGCTGTATGGCGAGATTCGCCAGGACGCGGTGCTGCTCAAGGCCGGCGAGGGCAGCGCCGCCGCGCGTGCACTGCTGGACTACCTCAAGACCCCCGCCGCCCGCGCCGTGATCGCCGCCTACGGCTACGGCCATTGAGGCACCTGTGACCACGCTGTCCTTCTCCGTGGCCTTCTCCCCGGCTGACTGGCAGGCCATCACCCTGAGCCTGCAACTGGCCGGTCTCAGCACCGTGCTCCTGCTGCTGCTGGGCACGCCGCTGGCCTGGTGGCTGGCGGGCACCCGATCGGCGCTCAAGCCATTGTGGACGGCGCTGGTGGCCATGCCGCTGGTGCTGCCGCCCACCGTGCTGGGCTTCTACCTGCTGGTGCTGATGGGCCCGCAAGGGCCGGTGGGCCAGGCCACGCAGGCGCTGGGCCTGGGCCGGCTGCCCTTCACCTTCGCCGGGCTGGTGGTGGGCTCGGTGCTGTGCT
>NZ_VIDT01001026.1 GCF_006519715.1 Ideonella azotifigens | reverse complement strand
GGCCGGGTCCAGCGTGGCCAGCCGGGCCAGCTCCGTCTGCAGGCCGGCTTGGTCCAGCCGGGCAATCCAGGCCGGGTCGGTGGGCGACAGCCGGCCGAGCAGCTCACCCAGCAGGGCTTGGGGTTGAGCGCCTGCAGCGTAGGCGGATCGCCAGTCTTCAAGGGTCAGCAGATTTTGGCGCGGGTTCATGAGGGAAGGAAGGATTCAGGTGTCGGAAAGAGGCTGCCAACTGGCCAGCCCGGCGATCAGCGGTGCGGCCGGCGCGGTCCATCCGACGATCCCGCCCTGGGCGTGGATCATCTTGATGGCGGCCTGCTTGAAGGCCGGGAAGTAGCTCTCGGTGCCGTCTTCCACCAGCAGGCAGTCGTAGCCGCGGTCGTTGGCTTCGCGCATCGAGGTCTGCACGCAGACTTCGGTGGTCACGCCCATGAAGACCAGGTGCGTGATGCCCTGGCCTTGCAGCATCGCGTGCAGCGGCGTCGCATAGAACGCGCCTTTGCCGGGCTTGTCGACCACGATCTCGTTGGGCCTCGGCGCCAGCTCCGGGATGATCTGGTTGCCCGGTTCGCCGGCCACCAGCACGCGGCCCATCGGGCCTTGGTCGCCAATGCGCAGCGAGGGGTTGCCGCGCAGGCGCTTGGCGGGCGGGCAGTCGCTCAGGTCGGCCTTGTGGGCTTCGCGGGTGTGCACCACCAAGCCGCCCGCGGCGCGCCAGGCCTGCAGCACCGCCTGGCAGGTCGGAATGATGGCCTGCAGCAGCGAGACGTCGTTGCCCAGGCTGGCACCAAAGCCGCCGGGTTCGACGAAGTCGCGCTGCATGTCGATGATGACCAGTGCGCTGGCCGCAGGCGAGAAGGCATAGGCGAAAGGCTGGGCGTCGATCTCGATCTCGATCCGGTCGGGGCGGACCAGGGCTTCGGTTTCCGTCATGCCGCCTCCTGTGCCGGTTCGTGGTGCTTGCCGCCCATGAAGGCGCCCAGCGCATGGCGGTCGGCCTGCGCGGCCGGCACGTCGTGCACGATCTGGCCTTCGCTGATCACGACGATGCGGTCGGCCAGCGCCAGCAGCTCGTCCAGGTCCTCGCTGACCAGCAACACCGCGGTGCCGCTGTTGCGCGCGGCAATCAAGCGGCCGTGGATCTCGGCCACCGCGGCGAAGTCCAGCCCGAACACCGGGTTGGAGACCAGCAGCAGCCGCGCCGGCTCGGAGAGTTCCCGTGCCAGCACGGCGCGCTGCACGTTGCCGCCCGAGAGGCTGCGGATGGGCGCGCGTTCGCCCTGGGTCTTCACGCCGTATTCGCTGATCCACGAACGCGCCCGCGCCCGCAGCCGGCCCCAGTGCACCCAGCCACCGGTGGCAAACGGCGGCTCGTCGAAATTGCGCAGCCCCATGTTGTGGGCCACGCTGAGGTCGCCCACGCAGGCATTGCGCAGCGG
>NZ_VIDT01001025.1 GCF_006519715.1 Ideonella azotifigens | reverse complement strand
GATGTCGGCGTCGGTCGGCTGTGGTTTCTGGCGCAGCAGCGCCTCGGCCGCCATCAGCATGCCGCTCTGGCAGTAGCCGCACTGCGGCACCTGGTGGGTGACCCAGGCCTGCTGCAGCGGGTGCAAACCCGTGCCCGCCAGGCCCTCGATGGTCTTCACCGCCTTGCCCTGCACCGCACCGACCGGCGTCACACACGAGCGCACCGCCTGCCCGTCGACCTGCACCGTGCAGGCGCCGCAGGCGGCGACGCCACAGCCGTACTTGGTGCCAGTCAGCCCGAGTTCATCGCGCAACACCCACAGCAGCGGCATGTCCGGCGGTACGCGCTGGTCGTCGAGGGCATGGGCTTGGGTGTTGACGGTCAACTGCACGGGCGCGTCTCCTACGCTCCTGGAACTGGGAGCGCCGCGAGTTTGGCAGAAGCAGGGCCGCCATCGCCTGTCGCGAGGGTGTCCAGCGGTGACAAGGCCTCCCGGACTAACCCGAGGTGACGCGGCGTTTGAAGCTCACTGCCCCTTGAACAGGCCCTGGAAGTGGCGCGACACCGGCAGCTTCTCGCTGCGGCCGCGCAAGGAGAGCACCATCGTGCCCTCGTCCACCCGCAGCGCGCTGGCAATGTGCCGGTGGTTGACGATCACCGAGCGGTGCACCTGCCAGAACTGCTGCTCGTCCAGCTGCGCCAGCAGCTCCTTCAGCGGCGTGCGGATCAGCGCCTCGCCCGGGCCGGCCTCGTCCTGGTAGACGACCCGCGTGTAGCGCGCGTCCGACTCGAAGTACACCACCTGCTCGACCGGGATCAGCCGCACCTCCTTGCCGATGCTGGCCTGGATCATCGGGGCCGGCCGGCGCGCCGGCAGCAACTGCTGGCTGAGCTGCGCGAGCAGTGCCGTCATGTCCGGTGTGGCGGGCGCGGCTTGCGCGGGCTGCAAGCGCTGCTTGAGCCGCGCCACCGTCTGCGCCAGCCGGGCAGGGTCCACCGGCTTCATCACATAGTCCACCGCGCCAGCCTCGAAAGCCTGCAGCGCATGGTCGCCATAGGCGGTGACGAACACCACCTCGGCCCGGCCCTGGATGCGCTGCGCGACCTCGATGCCGCTCAGGCCCGGCATGCGGATGTCCAGGAAACACAGCTGCGGCTCGTGTTCGAGGAAGGCGTCCCAGGCGTCCACGCCGTTGACGGCCTCGGCCACCAGTTCGAGTTCCGGCCAGGCCTGCTGCAGCGCGGCTTTGAGTTGCGCGCGCGGGGCTTCTTCGTCGTCGGCGATCAGGGCGGTGATGGGATTCATCGGTGTGCAGGCTCAGGCAGAAAGTGGAAGACGCAGCAGCGCACGGCAGCCGCCCTCGGGTCGGTTGGCCAGGCTCAGCTCGGCCTTGGTGCCGAAGGCTTGTGCGAGGCGGGCGCGGCTGTTGACCAGGCCCACGTGGCCTTCGGCAGGGCCGGGCAGCAGCGG
>NZ_VIDT01001024.1 GCF_006519715.1 Ideonella azotifigens | reverse complement strand
CGCCGAGGCGGCGCAATTCGCGAAGGACGGCCGCACGTTGTCCTGGCTGATGGCCCAGGAACCGGCAGGCGGCGCGCGCCTGCTTGGGCTGCTGGCCTTTGGCGACACGCTCAAGCCCGAGGCCAGGCAGGCCGTGCAGCGCCTGCATGCGCTGGGCCTGAAGACCTTGCTGCTGACGGGCGACAACGCTGGCAGCGCGCAGGCCGTGGCGCAGGTGCTGGGCATTCGCGAAGTGCGCGCCGAGGTGCTGCCTGGCGACAAGGCCGCCGTCATCGAAGCCCTGCGTGCGGCTGGCGAGCATGTGGCGATGGTGGGCGACGGCATCAACGACGCCCCCGCGCTGGCCGCGGCCGACGTGGGCATGGCCATGGGCACCGGCACCGACGTGGCGATGGAAGCCGCCGGCATCACGCTGATGCGTGGCGACACCCGGCTGGTGGCAGACGCCATCGACGTTTCGCGCCGCACCTACGCCAAGATCCGCCAGGGCCTGTTCTGGGCCTTTGCCTACAACGTGCTGGGCATTCCGCTGGCCGCGGCCGGCCTGCTCAGCCCGGTGATTGCCGGCGCAGCGATGGCCTTCAGCAGTGTCAGCGTGGTCAGCAATGCGCTGCTGCTGCGGCGCTGGCGCGGCGCGGCCGATGAGCTTCCCGAATGAACCCGCGAACCCAGGAGCGCGCATGTCCCCACCCATGAACATCGGCGAGGCCGCCAAGGCCTCCGGCGTCTCGGCCAAGATGATCCGCCACTACGAAAGCGTGGGCCTGTTCCCCGAGGCCAGCCGCACCGAGGCCGGCTACCGGCAGTACAGCGAGAAGGACATCGCCACGCTGCGCTTCGTGCGCCAGTCCCGCGACCTGGGCTTCTCCATCGAGCAGATCCGCGAGCTGCTGGGCCTGTGGCAAAACCGCCGCCGGCCCAGCCGCCAGGTCAAGGCCCTGGCCGAGGCACATTTGCAGGAGCTCGATCAGAAGCTGCAGGAACTGCAGGCCATGAAGTCCACGCTGCAGCACCTGGTGCACTGCTGCCACGGCGACGACCGGCCAGACTGCCCCATCCTCGACAACCTGGCCCAGGGCGAGCCGGTGGCCGTGGCGCACGGTCCGCGCAGCGGTTTGAGGCCGGGCAAGGCATCTGCATGAATGCCCCGATTCCCGTGGCCAGGGGCTTGACCTCCCCACCCGGAAAGGCCTGATACTGCGGGCGTGAAGACGCTTCGCTTCTACCGACTGTGCCGACTTTGCCTGCTGATGCTGCTGGCTGTGCTGCTGCCCCTGCGCGGCGCGGTGGCTGCGGCCATGCTGTGCCCGGGCGGCCAGGCAGCGCAGCTGCAGCTGTCGGCCGTGCCTGCGGGCATGACCATGCATGACCATGCGCACATGCAGGCGCATGAGGCACAGACCGGGCAGGCGCATCACGCACAGGCCTCTGGCGAGCTCGCCAAGTGCAACAC
>NZ_VIDT01001023.1 GCF_006519715.1 Ideonella azotifigens | reverse complement strand
GCCTTCGGGGCCGCTGAGCAGGCAGAGGGACGTGATCGCCGCAGCCGTCTCGGCCAGCATGCGTGGCGTGCGGGCGTCTTCGGCGAAGCTCAGCAGCAGGCGTTGTGAATCGTCTGCCAAGGTGGCGGGCAGGGTGCCCAGCCAGTTGTCCAGCGTACGGATGGGTTCGACCTGCGGCACGACGGTGCGGCCGCTTTGTTCGGCTGCCGCCACCGCCACGCCTTGCCAATGCGCGCGGCGCTTGTCGGCCCGTTCGCCGCTGAGCTTGAGCACCGAGCGGGCGCATTGCAGCGGCTGGATCGCCGCCGCGCCCAGCTCGGTGGCTTTTTCGATCAGCGCGTCCATGCGCTCGTTGGCCGGCATGCCGATGGCCAGCGTCACGCGGCGCGCCAATTCGCGCTGCACCGGGTCGTGCACACCCACGCGCAGGTCCACGTCGTGCCGGCCCATGCGCGTGATCTCGGCGGCCCATTCGCCGCCCTGGCCATTGAAGACGGTCAGCGGGTCACCCGGCTGCAGCCGCAGCACCTGCACATGGCGCGAGGCTTCGGGTGGCAAGGTCAGCTCGGCACTTTCGGCGAGCGGGGCATCGAGGTAGAGACGGAGAACGGCCATGCCGCCAGTGTGCCGCAGCGGCGCAGCGTTTCACCTCGTGTAGGCTTGGCCTGCTCACGGCGCTCAAGGAAACCGCATGTCCCTCAAGACAAAGCCAGGTGCTGTCATCTTCGCCAAGCAGCTCGAACGCATGGCGACCTTTTATTCAGAAGTCCTGCTGTTGCCGGTCACGCATGCAGACGGGGACCACATGGTGCTGGAATCTGATGTGTTCCAGCTGGTGATGCACGCGATCCCCAGGCAGATTGCCGACACCATTGCCATCAGCGATCCGCCCGCCATTCGGGAAGAGACGCCGATCAAGCTGTTCTTCCCGGTGGCCAGCCTGGCGGATGCGCGGGCCAGGGCCGCCTTGCGAGGCGGGCAGCTGAACCCGAGCAGCCATGAGTGGACAGCGCGCGGCTTTCGGGCCTGCGACGGCCACGACCCCGAGGGCAATGTGCTGCAGCTGCGCGAGCCGGCGCCTTGACCGGCGCGGCTCAGTGCCCGAAGTACGCCGGCCGGTCCACGCGCTGGCAGTGCGCGCGGGGGACACGCTGCTGAACACCGGCGGGGCGACCAGCAGGCCAGCGGCCTGACGCCGTTTTCGTCCCAGCCGCGGCAGCAATCTGCTTTGGCGCTCGCCTGAGCCGCCTGCTTCAGGCGCTGCGCAAGGCGCCGTAGAAGCGCTTGACGGCCGCCATGCCGTGGTCGTCGCGCAACTGTTCGGCAAAGCGCAGCGCCAGGGTCTGCAGCTCCGGCAGCCCGCCGCACTTTTCGACTTCCAGCACGAAGCGGTAGCCGCGCATCAGGCCCAGCTGGGCCTTGCCTTGCGAAGTCAGCACGTCATAGAGACCGGTGT
>NZ_VIDT01001022.1 GCF_006519715.1 Ideonella azotifigens | reverse complement strand
ATAGCCACGGGCTGCCGCGCGCTGGCGCAGCGCCGGCTCGATCCAGTCCGGCAGCAAGGCCGGATCCTTGCCGGCGGGCGTCTTGAAGGCCTTGGCGATCGCGTCGCTCAGGTCCTTGGGCAGGTTGTTGATGCCGACGTGGGTCACGCTGGTCAGCAGGAAGCGCTTGTCTTCCTCGGGCTTGAACGGGTCCAGTGCGTCGAGCGAGGATTCGGCCAGCGCGAAGCGGGTGCCAGCCTGGAAGCTGCGCACCACGGATTGGCCCAGCCAGCGCTTGTGCCGCGCTTCGATGGCTTGCTGGGCCAGCGTCAAGGCGCGCTGGGCCTGGCCGCCGTCGGCGAACAGGCCTTCGCCCAGGCTGTCGTAGGCTTCCAGCCAGGCGGCGTTCTCGCCACCGACGATGCCGGCAGTCGGCACTTCGGCGGCGATCAGGCGGCCGCTGGCCACGTCGTAGCTGGTGGCCGAAGCCACGGCCAGGGCTTGGCGGCGCTGGCCGCCGAAGGCCTGCACCGTGTCTTGCGCTTCCTGCACGCCGTCGCGGTGAAAGCGCAGGCCCGCGCCGCCCAGTGCGCTCGCCGACGAAATGTCTTCGGGGCAACTGTCGGCCGAGGTGCTGTCGGCGAAGAAGACCACGCAAGGGCCGGGCTGGCCATCCGTGCTTTCTTCGAAACGGTAGGCGATGCCTTCCGCGGCAAGCTGGCGTTGTACGAAGGCCAGGTCGCTTTCGCGGTACTGCACGACGTACGGGCGCAGGCCACCTCCGGCCGAAGCGGCGAGGTGCTCGGTCACGCAGGATGACCAGCGCCAGCTGCCCAGCGCGCTGTAGCGGGTCAGCACGCTGTCGATCATGTCGGGGAAGGCCACGTCCTGCCACACCTGGCTGCGCAAGGTCTGTGACAGGAAGCCCAGCCAGGGCTGCACGATGAACTGGTAACGCGCCAGGCCGCCATCGCTGTCGTCGGCCATGGCTTGCAGGACGTGGCCGCTGCGCGGCTGTTCGCTGCCGTCCGACAGCCGGGTCAGCAGCGTGAGCGGTTGGCCCAGCATGGCGTCCAGGTCCAGTTGCGCGGACTCGGCCACGCAGCTCAGCTGCAGTTGCCAGGGCTGGCTCAGCGCTTCCTGCAGCGCCCAGGCTTCGACCTGAAGCTGGGCCAGCTCGCCTTCGGCTTGAAGGCGGTAGAGGCGGGTGCCGTCATCGAAAGGTGCAAGCGAAGAGGGGAAGCTCATGGGCCGGAACCGTCAGGGGCGGCAGCTCAGGGACGAGCAGAGGCCTGCGGCGAAAGAGAGGTGGGGCAGGCTTGCGCCTTGCCCCAATAGCCATCGCAGATGCGGCGGCGGCAGGCCAGCATTTCTTCGTCGGCCAGCGAATTGCATCGGCTCACCAGCTCGGCAATGCTGCTGGCCGAGTGCGTGCCGCCGGGGCTGGCTGGCGCGGCCGGGAAGGCGGCCAGCGGTG
>NZ_VIDT01001021.1 GCF_006519715.1 Ideonella azotifigens | reverse complement strand
GCGTCTCGGGCATGGGGGACGGAAGGATGTGGGAGCGGGCAGGCATGGGTTGCGGGGAGGTGCGGCGCAAGCCTTGATTGCGCGGAGGCCCAGCCTAGCGGCGGCAGCGCGGCGCGCATTTGAGCGGCGTCAAGCCCGCCGCCGCCGGCCTGCCTGATACGCGGTTGACACGGTCTGTTGACCCACTGTTACCGAGCGACGCGGGCCGTTGATGCCTGTGTTGCAGGCGCTGCCTAGCATTCATCTCAACCTGAATGCCAACGCCCTGGAGATCCCCATGCACAGCTCTGCCGCCGCCACTGCCTCTGCCATCGCCGTTCCTGCCGCCCACGTGATGGCGATGCCGACGCCCCCGGCTCGGGCCATGGCGCAAGCGCCCAAGCTGCCAGGCCTGGCGCGCACGCAGCTCAGTGCTGCTGCCCAGATCGGTGACACGCTGAGCCTGATCGGCGAGGCGCTTGCGCCGCAGCGCCGCGTGGTGCATGCAGGCGATCGCATCTACCAAGCCGGCGAAGCCTTTGCGTGCCTGCACCTGATGAACGCCGGCTTCGTGAAGCTGGTGCGCCTGTCGGCCGATGGCCGCGAGCAGGTGGTCAGCCTGAAGTTCCGCGGCGACTGGCTGGGCTTCGACGGCATTGCCCACGGCCACTATGGCTGCGATGCCGTGGCCATGGACACCGGCGAGGTCTGGAGCGTGCGCTATGACGCCCTGGTGGCCGCCAGCCTGCGCCAACCGGCTCTGCTGACGGTGCTGCACCAGGCGATGAGCCGCGAGATCACCCGTGACCGTGATTCGCTGATGTCGGTCTGCACGCTGCCTGCCGACGCGCGCGTGGCGGACTTCCTGCGTTACTGGGCCGAGTCGCTGGCCAAGCGTGGCCTGCGCACCGATCAGTTCACGCTGCGCATGAGCCGCGCCGAGATCGGCAACTACCTGGGCATGACGCTGGAGACCGTCAGCCGCGCGCTGTCGCGCCTGGCCCGCGACGGGATCATCTGCTTCGCCGAGAAGGGCCGCCGCGAGGTGCAGATCCCGGACGTGAGCGCCCTGTCAGCCTTTGTGCAGCGCTGCCTTTCGCCGGTGGCCGACGAACTGCCGGCTGCGCCTACGTTGCAGTGAGCCAGCGAATCACCTGGTGCCAATGACGCGGGCCAGCGCCTGCGCCAGTTCGCTGCGGCTGTAGGGCTTGCGCAGCAGCTCCCAGTCGGGCGGGGAATCGCGGTCCGCCTCCAGCAGCTCGGCCGAGAAGCCGGACATCAGCAGCACCGCCAGCAGCGGCCAGCGCTGCCTGGCTTTTGCTGCAAGCGCGGTGCCGCGCATGCCGGCGCCCAGCGCGATGTCGCTGAGCAGCACGTCGAAACCGGCATCGGGCAGCTCCGGCGGGTCCAGCTGTTCCAGCATCGACCATGCCGCCTCGCCGCTGGCCACCGGCGTCACCTGGCAGCCCAGCGCCAG
>NZ_VIDT01001020.1 GCF_006519715.1 Ideonella azotifigens | reverse complement strand
AACAACGCCCCGGCGCGCGACGTCTTCCTGGCCCTGGCCGCGGATGGGCGCTACAACATGCTGACGCACCCGGAGCTGGCCGGCAGCATCTCGGTGACGCTGCGCCGCGTGACCATGCGCGAGGCGCTGGAAGCGCTGCGCGATGTGTACGGCTATGACATCAAGGTCGATGGCCGGCGCATCACCGTCTACCCGCCGACCATGCAGTCGAGGGTGTTCGTCGTCAACTACCTGCCGACCCAGCGCAATGGCCGCAGCGAAGTGCGCGTCAGCTCGGGCAGCTCGACCGCGCAGAACAGCGGCAACAACAACAACAGCGGCGGCAACAGCGGCAATGCCAACGGCAACAACGGTTCGAACGGCAACGGCAGCAACAGCAGCACGCAGATGGAAAGCACGCAGCTGACGACCCAGTCGCACAGCGACCTGTGGGGCGAGCTGGGCGATGCCATCAAGACCATGATCGGCACGGCCGGCGGCCGCAGCGTGATCCTCAGCCCGCAGGCCGGCATGGTCGCGGTGCGGGCCATGCCCGACGAACTTCGCCAGGTCGAAACCATGCTGAGCGCCGCGCGCATGGCCATCGAACGCCAGGTCATGCTGGACGTGAAGATCGTCACCGTGGAGCTGCGCGAGGGCTACCAGAGCGGCATCGACTGGTCGGTGCTGCGCGGCCGCGGTGCGGCAGGCAACACCAGCGGCTACGGCGGCAACCCGCTGCTCGTCAACAACAACGGCCTGCCCACGCTGACCCAGGCCGCCGACCTGGCGACCGACGCGATGGCGCTGCCCGGCGCGGGTGGCGGGCTGTTCGGCCTGTCACTGGCAACCAACGGCTTTGCCGCGGTGCTGGGCTTCCTCGAAACCCATGGCGAGGTGCAGACCCTGTCCAGCCCGCGCCTGGCCACGCTGAACAACCAGAAGGCGGTGCTGAAGGTCGGCACGGACGATTTCTTCGTCACCGGCGTGTCCGGCGGCACGGTCACCACGTCCACCGGCACCAGCGCCGGCCAGACCACGCTGCCCACGCTGACGCTGACGCCCTTCTTCTCCGGCATTGCGCTGGACGTGACGCCGCAGATCGACGCCGGCAACATGATCACGCTGCACGTGCACCCCTCCGTCAGCAGCGTGGCCGAACGCTCCAAGCAGATCGACCTGGGCTCGCTGGGCGCCTACAAGCTGCCGCTGGCCTCCAGCAGCACCAACGAGACCGACACCGTGGTGCGCATTCCGGACGGCCAGATCGTCGCCATCGGCGGCCTGATGCAGATGGAGACCACGCGCCAGACCTCCGGCCTGCCGGGCAGCGCCGAAAATGCGCTGACCGCCACCGTGCTGGGCAACCGCAACAACGCTGGCAAGAAGAAGGAACTGGTGGTGCTGATCAAGCCCAGCATCATCCGCTCGGCCGACGACTGGGCCGAACACACGCAGGCCGCCTGGGCCGCGCTGGACAACCGCGAA